>SKTQ01000281.1 GCA_007122505.1 Bacteroidales bacterium
TACAACTTTTCTTCAACCTTTGATGGGTCAGCCGCCGGATGAAGCAGCAAATATGAGTAAAAATTGGTGCCGGATATTTTGATCTGCTCAGGTAGAAAAGCCTCGCTACCCAATGCGGAAAAAGACAGATGCGTGTTTTCGGGCAAGTCTTTGATGATGCCGGTAACATGAAAGTTTTCCTCCTGGATCTGCACAACACGGTACAATGCATCCAGGGGGTCTGTGAACAACAATTGGGCTGAAGACTCTGTGAGCACCAGCGATCCGGGATCCGTCAGGGCGTCATGCCTGTTTCCGGCAATAAATTCAATGGAGAAAAGTTCAAAAAAGGTGGAGTCGGAGAAAATAATGCCCGGGAGATTAACGGAACGGTCTTCATAGCTAAATGCGGGGTTCATGAAATAGCTGGTAAACCGGACCGCATTTTCTATTTCCGGAATTTCCCGCATGGCTAACTCCGTGATGGGATAAAAGGTAGTGGGGACCTCCAGGGGGTTTCCGCGACCAAGCTGAGCCTCTGTATGTATCCTGTATATCCGGTCATGATGCTCCCAAAACCGGTCATAACTCAGCTCATGCAAAAGAAAAACCCATATTAGCAGGGTAACACCCACTCCCAGTGCCAATCCAAGGATGTTGATCAGCGCATTAGCCTTCTGTTTTTGAAAGTTTCTGAATAAATTCCTGGTGTAATGAAAAAACATGTTGGTTTGATTTGGTATTTGCATAACATTCCGGAAACCGTTTGTTTAGCCCTTTTACTCTGCTTTGAGCACATCTGCAGGGTTTTTATGCACCGCCCTGATTGATTGGGAAACCACCACTGCCACAACAACCATGACCATGGCAACGACTGATACCACCATTGTCCAGTAAGGAAAAGCTATAGAATAGGCAAATCCGGCCAGCCATTTTTCCATATACCAGTATGCCAGTGGCAAAGCCACGATAGATGACAGGACTACCCATTTGAGGAAAGTTCCAGACATACGGAAAAGAATATTCCTTACGGAAGCCCCCATAACTTTCCGAATGGCCGACTCTTTCCGGCTTTTTTGTGCCGCAAAGGAGGAAAGCCCCAAAACCCCCAGCATGGCAATGACGATGGCCAGCGTTGTAAAAGACAGAAACATCCTGCCAAAGTTCCGCTCATTGACAAACTGCTGATCCAGAAGCTGTGAAATGGAAGTATAATAAAATGTTTTATCGGGAAACACGGTTGTCCACTCCTCCTGCGATGTCAGCACGACATCTGCGCTGTGAACACCTTCATAACGGATCAACAGCCAAAACGGATGAGTGAAATGCGCAGGTCGGGCACCAAGCACATTCATCATGCGAGGCTCGATTTCATGATGGAGCGAACGAAAATGGTAATCATGCACGACTCCTGTAACGGTATATGTAATCCCGCTTCGTTCAATGGTTTTTCCAAGGGGGTTTGTCCATCCTGCTTTGTTTACCAGCGTTTCATTAACGATCACATTGGAGGTTTCCAATCCATCTTCTCTTGTAAACAACCTTCCTTCTTTTAGCGACCCCCCGAGAGTCTCCAGATAATACAGGTCTGTCCAAAACCTGTGTGCCAAAAAACCCGGCTCAGCTCCTTCCGGAAGGATACCTTCCATATAGGACGCACCAATGGGAAATGAGGTGCTGATACTTTTTGAAACTACCCAGGGATATGCATCCATGACCTGACGAAACAAATCCGCATCCTCACTTTTTTCGGCGCGTACTGCGATCAAACCTTCCACTTCAAAACCAAGATCCTTGGTGTAAAAATACCGGACCTGCAGAAATACAACCAGGGTGCATGTGATGAGAGCCATCGAAATGATGAACTGAAAAAACATTAGAAGGCTCTTTAACTGGAAGCCCCCGGGACGCGTCCAGAATTCACCTTTCATTATTTTTACCGGCTCAAAAGAGGACATGTACCATGCAGGATATATGCCGGCCAGAAATCCGAAAAATCCGGCAAAGAAAAGAAAAACAACGAGGAACGACCACCACGGCAAACTAAACAGCTCCAGGTTGGTATTTAGCATCCCATTGAAAAACGGAAGCATGAATTCCACCAACAGAATAGCACAGGCAAAACTAAGGGTTGTAAAAAACAAGGTTTCAAAATACAATTGCTGGCGGAGAGAAGCCCTGTTTGCACCCAGCACCTTTCGGACGCCGATCTCTTTTGCACGCTTACCCGACATGGCAACACACAGGTTCACATAGTTGAAGCCTGCTATGAAAAGCACGAAAAGGGCAACAGTTGAAAACAGCCATACCTTCCAAATGGTGCCTGCCTCTTCAGCTTCACTACTGAAAGGACTCCGCAGCCGGATGTCTTTCATAGGAAAATAATGCAAGGTAAGATGCACCCCCATCCCCTCAAACTGATAATTTAGCTTTTCATACGTGAGTGGCTCTGTTTTTTTCTCAAACTTCAAAATGTCAACTCCTTCATCCATTAGCAGATATGTCTGAAAACCCATGTTGGCACCCCATGATGACATATTCGACCGGGGCTCTTCCATCAACGTACTGAAAGAACGAAGCATGTCGAACTGAATGTGTGAATTTGGCGGACTGTCGGCTGCCACACCCGTGATAACATAATGTCTTTCACCATCATCCAAACGAACAACTTTCCCCAAAGCGTCTCCCCCAGGGAAAAGCTGTTTTGCCAGACTTTCCGTAACCACCAGGCTGTAAGGGTCTGCCAATGCTTTTACAGGATGACCTTGCAATAAATCAAAACAGAATATGTCAAAAAAAGTGTTGTCGGCAAAATATGTTCTGTTAATGGTGCGAAACGAACCATCTTGCCAAAGGTTAACAGCCTGCCTGCCCGACAACCTCACCTGGTTAATCACTTCCGGAAATGCTTCCAAAAGGTCCGGGCCCATGGGAGGACTTGTCCAGTTTTCATATATTTCGTTATCCTGCATGTCGAAGTGAACGCTGACACGATATATATTGTCCGCCTCTGCATGAAACCGGTCATAACTCAATTCACGGTAAACATACAGCACTATGAGCAGACAAACAGCCATGGCTGTGGCAAGACCAAATAAATTGATCATGCTGAAGGACCATTGAGTCCGGAAGTGCTTTATGGCTGTAAGAAGATAGTGTATGGTCATGATGTTGATCCGGTATTATCTGTTTTTGCAGGTCAAGCGTCATTCAATGCGGATGGCTTGCACCAGGGTCATGTTTGCTGCACTGGTACTATGGTAACATACGGTAATAAGGGCAATAAAAATGTAGTTCCGAATCATAATCCCGGTATCCTTTTGGGTTGTTAAAAACCCGGACCTCATTTACCCAATGGAGGTTGATAAAGAAGTCCGGGGTTTATTGGATGCAGGTATTTTATTGAGCGGCGGCTGTCAACACAAACTCGGTGGTTTTGTCTTCTGTTACGATTTGACCGTCGAACAGTCGGATAATGCGTTGGGAATAAGAAGCATCGCGTTGAGAGTGCGTTACCATGATGATTGTAGTGCCGTTTTTATTTAAAGTTTCCAGCATGTTCATCACTTCGTCACCGTGTGTTGAATCCAGGTTACCGGTTGGTTCGTCAGCCAGAATAATATGTGGTTTGGCGACAACTGCGCGGCAAACGGCTACACGCTGCTGTTGACCACCCGATAACTGGAGCGGAAAGTGATTTTTCCGGTGCATGATCTGCATCTGCTCCAAGACCTCTTCAACCCGCTTTTTCCTTTCGGAAGCACTGTATCCCAAATAGATCAAAGGCAGTTCAACATTTTCAAAAACACTCAGCTCATCAATCAGGTTAAAGTTTTGAAAAACAAATCCGATGTTGCGTTTGCGCAAGTTTGCCCGTTGTTTTTCGGAATAGCCGGATACTTCTTTGTCAAGAAAATTGTACTGCCCGCCGGTTGGGTTGTCGAGCAAACCCAAAATGTTTAGCAGTGTCGACTTTCCACAGCCGGAGGGCCCCATGATGGCTACAAATTCCCCTTCCCTGATTTCAAAGGATACTTTGTTTAAAGCGGTGGTTTCCACCTCTTCGGTGCGGAAAACCTTGGTTAATTCGATCGTTTTAATCATGATTGACAATGGTTTTATGAATGGTTATTAAATTGTGACGATTCCGTTATCGTTTTTGTTACGTTGAAATTACTAAAAAAAGAGCAAACCCTGTGATTATCTAAACACCAACCTGTCTCTTCCTCCATAGGTGTCGTAAGAAGAAGTGATGACCCTGTCGCCCGGCCGGAGACCTTCAAGTACCTCATAGTGGTGGATGTTTTGCCTGCCAATCCTGATGGGCCTTCTCACCGCCTGGGAGCCCGACTGATCCAGCACATATATCCAGTTTCCTCCTGTGGCCTGGTAAAAACCACCCCTTGGGATGATCAGTGCATCTGCCACACCGCTGAACTGCAACCTCAGTTGCAGGGTTTGGCCCCTTCGGATGCCGGAAGGCTCTTCACCGGCGAAGTGTAAATCCACCTCAAAGGCACCACCAGTGATATTGCTATAGATTTTGTTTATCTCAAGATGGTAGGTTTGTCCGCCATATTCAAATGAGGCGGGCTGCCCGATATAGGTACGATTCACATACCTTTCATCTATTCTGGCACGAAGTTTAAATCCGTCAAGAACGTCTATCTGACCGAGGTTTTGACCGGTTGACTTGGTTTCACCCCTTTCCGCATTAAATGCAGACAGCTGTCCGGATATCGGTGCCCGTATCACAAGGTTGTCAAGTGTTTGATGCAACATGCGAATGTTTTGCTGTACACGGTCAATCGACTCATTGATCTGGTCCATCTGTGCAGATACATATAAGGAATCGTGACGCATGGTGCGTAATCCAATATCATAGTTGCGTTTGGCAAAAAAGTATTCACGGTATGCGTTTTCATATTCCTGATCAGGAATCACGCCATTGTCATGAAAGTGCTTCTTCCTTTCATAATCTTTTTTAGCCACATCCAGCCTGTACTCCAGGTCGGCAAGCTGCCGCTCAAGATTAAACAGGTTCCTCTCAAGGTTAAGGCGCGTGTTTTGGTATCTGTCCAATACCTCCAAAGCCGTATTTTCCTGTTGCATATAACTCATCTCAATTTGAGCGTTCGATAAGCGGAGTATCTTGTCCCCTTCTTCAACATGCGCACCATCCCGTTTGAAAATTTCTTCCACCCGGCCTCCAAATACAGCATCCACATGAATGGTTACAATGGGCTGTACCACTCCGTCTACAGGAATAAACTCCTGGAATCGACCCTGTTCAACAGTGGCAATGGTCATTCTGTCCTTGTCAACAAACAATCTGCTGCTGGTGTCACGAAACAGAAAAAGATAAACAATAAACGCGGCAAACAAAGCTGCACCGGCTAAGCTTACTATTTTCTTTATAGTCCATTTCTTCTTTTTGATGATCCTGTCCATTTCAAATGCTTTTTAGGGTTTGACAGGATACATTCGAATATTATGCCATAGTCTTTAAGACTCTGAAAACAAGAACCGTAGTATATTTTATAAAAAGAAGAAAACCAAAAAGTGTACGCAAGCGGTCACTTGTTGTATCAAAGTGAACGGAACGGGCATGACGAATCAGATAAATAGCCGGAGAATCTGTTCTTTCAAAAGAAAAAGTTATTTGTAAATTGGTTATGAAGAAAAAAATGCAGGTGCTTCGCAAATGGTTCTTATCTGTATGGTTGTGCCTTTAACGACACGTTGCACATAAAACCTTCTTCCAACGAAGAAGCTGTGATGGTTTTTTAAAGTCCCCCAAAGGACTTTTATATTTTCATGTTTATGCATATGGTTAACTGCGAAACACCTGCATAAGCAATACAGACCAATTGGGGTTTTTGACAAGAACGAAAGTATGACAAAACAAACCGCGATGCAAATGATAGTTGTCCTGTTTTATAAATCAGGACAAACTAATCACAGCCGAGAACAGGTAGATGTTTGTTTATCAGCGCGTTGCGCTGGTTTCATTATGGCTTGAATTTTGATGTGTCCAAAAGGTTTTTTCATATATCTTTATCCTTAAATTTAACAACACGAAACCATGAAAAAATTACTGTTTTTTTCCTTAATCTTTGTGATGCTTGCAGCAGGGAGTTGTCAGCGCCGCACCGTTACCCGTGTAGATACTGACAGAGCTATAGATTTGAGTGGCCGCTGGAATGACACCGACTCACGCTTGGTTGCCCAGGAGATGATCTCGGATGCCTTATCAAGGCCGTGGCTCGATCGTTTTACCAATCAAAACGATCGGTCACCGGTAATCATTGTTGGTGAAGTGCTTAACCGTACCCATGAACATATTGATGCTGAAACATTTATCCGCAACATGGAACGGGAGTTCATCAACAGCGGGCTTGTAAGGCTGGTGCAGGATGCCGAATTCCGGGAGCAGCTCCGTCGCGAACGAGCAGACCAGCATGAATTTGCTGATCCGGCCACAGTGGCTCAATGGCGAAGGGAAACAGGAGCCGACTATATGCTTACCGGAACCATAAACTCGATCGTTGACCAGTACCGTCGCGAAAGGGTCATATTCTACCAGGTGAACCTGGAACTTTCTCATATGGAAACCAATGAGAAAGTATGGATCGGTGAAAAGCAAATTCGCAAAACAGTCAGAAACTAAGAGTAGGTGATGCCGCTTTTGCCGGAAAATATCATGCTTCCTTTAAAAACAAGCAAGAAGGGTGCATCCAGATTCGTTGCACCCTTTCTTGCTTTGTTGTTTTTTACTTTTGTTTTTAGCGGATGCAGAACATATTATCAACAGCAGCAGGAGTTTCAGCAACACTTTCGGACTGGAAACCTGGAAGACGCGGCAAGGGTTTTGGAGAACGACCGGCGAGCCGACCGGCGCCGCACACGATTGCTGCACCTGATGAACCAGGGAGTGGTACAACACATGCTGGGAAACTACCGCGAAAGCAATCGGTTTTTTGAAGAAGCATTTGTCCTTGCTGAAGATTTTCGGAGAAATCTTGGTGACGAAACACTGGCCTTGCTCATCAACCCCAAAGTCACCGAATACAGAGGCGAGCCCTTCGAGCTGTTGATGATTCATTATTATAAAGCAATGAACTTTATACAGCTTGGTGACATGAACGCCGCCCTGGTGGAATGTCGTCGGTTGAATATTGCCCTGAACGCACTAAGCGACAGGTTTAACAATGAAAACAGATATCGGCGCGACGCATTCATTCACAACCTGATGGGCATAATATATGATGCCACAGGTGATTATAACAATGCATTTATCGCTTACCGGAACGCGCTGGAAATCTATGAAGATGACTTTAGCCGGCTTTTTGGTGTGGGGCCGCCCGAACAATTGAAACGCGACCTGGTTAGAACGGCACACCGAATGGGATTTACAGATCAGGTCAGGCTGTTTGAAGAGCGTTTCGGTTTTCGTTATCAACCCAGCAGTCGTGAAAATACCGGAGACCTGGTGTTTTTTTGGAACAATGGATTGGGGCCGGTCAAAGATGAATTTAGTATTCTGTTTACCATTGTTCGCGGCTCAGGCGGCACACTTCAGTTTGTGAATGAGGAATATGGTTTTGTGTTTCCGGTGCCCGCTTCGGAAAGAGAAAGCGGAGACCTGGGCGATCTGAGAGTGGTTAGAGTTGCTTTCCCAAAATATGTGGAAAGGAAACCTTTATATGCCACAGCCCGCATAAAAACTGCCGGAGAAACACATTCCCTTTACCTTGGTCAGAACCTGAATGCAGTCGCTTTTCAATCACTGAACGACCGGATGCTTCGTGAAATGGGAACCGCTATTCTGCGCCTGGCTATCCGGCAAGCCGCAGAGCAAAGGATACGAAAGGAAGACGAAACCATCGGGGCGATCTTCGGCTTGCTTGGCGCGATTGCCGAACAAGCCGACACACGAAACTGGCAAACCCTCCCACATTCTATTCACTATACCCGCATGGAACTGCCCGCAGGAAAAAACGACCTGAAACTCGAACTGATTCTGCCCAATGGCAACACAGCCAGAACATTACCCCTTAGTAAAGAAATACAGCCCAGCCAAACCAACTTCATGAATTTCCATACACCGGATACCCGGAGGTAAGCGGTAACATTCTTTGCAATCAATTAATGTTGGAGAATCCATTCTCCCCTCCCTCAAAGAAACCCCCATCCCACCAACACTTCTTATCAAATCCATCATCAGACTGCGACAGTCCATACTCAGGAATCTTTATTACTTTTGGAAAAAAATATTATGGACAAAAGACTGCAAGCTTTTCAGCAATTGTTGGACATTATGGACGAGCTTCGGGCAAAATGCCCCTGGGATAAAAAACAAACGCTTGAAAGTCTTCGGCATCTCACCATAGAAGAAACCTACGAGCTGGCAGACGCGATTCTGGATGATGACCTGGATGAAATAAAGGGAGAACTTGGTGATCTTATGTTGCATATCGTGTTCTATGCCAAGATAGGCAGTGAAAAAGGTGCTTTTGATATTGCGGATGTGCTGGAATCCATCAATGCCAAGCTCATAAAACGCCATCCCCACATTTACGGAGATGTAAAGGCGGAAACAGCCGAACAGGTGAAAGACAACTGGGAAAAAATTAAGCTGCACACAGGAAAGAAAAGGGTGCTGTCGGGAGTTCCAAAATCCTTACCGGCCATGATCAAGGCTTATCGGATTCAAGACAAGGTGAAAGGGGTAGGATTTGACTGGGAAAAGCCCGAACAGGTTTGGGAAAAGGTGTTGGAAGAAATGGAAGAACTGAAAACCGAGGCTGACAAAGGGGCATCACACAAAAAACTGGAAGAAGAATATGGCGATCTGCTCTTTGCACTGATCAATTATGCCCGGTTTATAAACGTGAACCCGGAAAACGCCCTGGAACGAACCAATAAAAAGTTTGTCAAACGCTTTGAACACTTAGAAAAACAAGCCAAAAAGCTGGGAAAAGATCTGAAGGTGATGAATTTGGCCGAAATGGATGTATTTTGGGAAGAGGCAAAGAAGATGGAAGATGGACATTCATAACCGATTATTACCTGAAACAACTTTAAAACCATTTATAAAACCATGAAACCTGCAGATGTGATTTTTGGGATACTTATGATGACAGTCATTTTAACGTCATTAGCAGCACAAGGGGCTACTGATACCTTGCATGTTCATGATAATATATACATTAATTCAGGAGAAGTTTTAACCATAGATGCAGGCACAACTGTATATTTTCATGGATATTATCATATTATTGTTGAAGGATCGGTGCAGGCCCAGGGAACGGAATCTGAACCCATCCTGTTTACACGTTCGGATACTTTAGGTTTACATCAGACAGATATAGCTGAAGGAGGATGGAACGGAATTCGATTCACAAACCAAGCTGAAATAGACACCACTGTGGTTTCTGTTTTTGAGCACTGTATTTTTGAACATTCAAAAGCTTCTTTAACCGATTTTAAAAATGGTGGCGCAATAAGTATTATTGGTTTGCATAATGTTGTGATCAGAAATAGTGTTTTTCGCAACAATTATTGTTATCGCAAGGGTGGTGCATTATACCTGGAAGGGAATCATGCTTTGTTGGAGTACAATCATTTTTATAATAATACTGCATATAATGAAATAGAAGACAATCCTGCTGAGGATGCAGATGGTGGTGCTCTTTTCTTACATGCAAGCATGGCAGAAGTTGCCTGGTCCGTTTTTTCCTGCAATACTGCCAGCGGTATTGGAGGAGCCGTTGTTGTTGAAGAATCCGCTCCATTGATTTATAACAATCGGATAGAGAACAATTTTGCTGCTATGGGTGGGGGAATAAGCTTTCGGAGATCACAGTTCTCAACGCCCCTGTCCAATAATCTGATCGTAAACAACAGCTCCATCTATTTTGGAGGGGGGATGTTTTTTCTGGACTCTCGGGCACTAATACTAAACCATACCATCGCCGATAATTATTCTGCTTACGGAGGTGGTGTGTTTTTGATCACTTTTAATGTTTTGTCGGACCCTACTTTTTATAATAGCATTATCCGGAGCAATGCAGTTTATCCTGATACGGTAAATCAGGTTTTTATCTGGGATAGTATATCTGCTCCTGGTTTTATTAATTGCAACATAGAAGGTGGTATTGATGGTATTGATGGTGGTGTAGATAACGAAAATATGATCTATAAAGATAATATTGATGAAGATGCTATGTTTGTAAATGAGGGTGAGCATCCATATGCCCTTTCCCCTGGTTCTTCTTCGATTGATAGCGGTTTTGAAAATACTGATGATTTGGGGGTGTATATATTTGATTTGTTGGGAAATGACAGAATATCCGGGCTCAAAATAGATATGGGAGCGTATGAATTTCAAGACCCTCATTATACAGTTTTTCTCAGTGTTGAAGGAAATGGATATGTTCTGCCCGGAGAAGATGAGTATTTTGTACCCGAGGGTACAGAGATGGTATTTGAAGCCATTCCTGAAGCAGAATGGTCTTTTTATCGTTGGGAAACCTCCTTTGGTAACTTTGATGAAAATCCTTTATATATAGAGGTGTGGGATGATATTGAAATCAAGGCCGTATTTCAGCCTGCCACTTTTGCTGAGACCATTTATTCAAATTACCTGCAAAGTTTTGTTTACCCAAACCCATTTAAAAATCAGTTGTTTGTAAATATTGGTGACCATTTTTTGGATGATGAGATTATTCTGAAACTCTACAATAGTGCAGGAGCTTTGCAGCAAACAATCAGGTTTGAAACCCATCATTCTAAAGCCATTCATGATCTTGATCTGAGTGATTTGGACGTAGGTATTTATTTTCTACAGTTGATTGGTGAAAAAGGGACTGCAACTTTTAAAATCATCAAAGAAAAATAAATACGGATCAGACACTTCCGGGTCCTTTCGGAAGCTGGAAGGTCTCTGCCGCGGAACCGTGTAGCTTGCGAAGCTGGGCAATCAGGGTGCATCAAACCATGCTATTGGTCATTTCAGTACATTGGTAATGTGCATCTCAAAGTCGTAATAAAAGGAATCTTCTCTTTTACCCAACTTTTCATCCAGCAGGTATGCAGCCTGAACCATTGGAACGGAGCGGATAAGTTTTATAAAGCCGGGAATGTCGAACTGGTCACTGGGCCGGTGCAGCAGCAGCAGGTAATCAAGACTTTTGGGTTCAGGAAAAAGAAGACCATCCTTGCTGCGGTTATTCAGCAAAAAATACCGAAGCATCATATTTGGAATTTCCTGAAAGTACAGGGGAAATGCAGATGGTGCAGATTGATTATTCGGGGGATACGGAAAATCATTGATTCTTTGAAGGTCCAGGTTCAGATGTTTGTTCAGCAGCCAGCACAAACGGTAGCCTTTCTGGCTGGAAAAAATACCCACTGTTTTGAAATCATGGATGTGTTCTAGTTTGAGTTTCAGCTTCTTTGGCATAGGAGGTCAGCATCTTGGCTAAAACACAAAAGTACAGGAGAAATCCAAACAATCAAAACTTTCGTGCAATCATTGCAGGCTTTCTGTATTGATGTATTCTTCCCACGCTTGTCGGGCGGCATTTTGCTCAGCTTTTTTGATTGAGCAGTCCTGCCCGCAGCCAATCACCTTATTTTCGATTATCAATTCAATCGTGTATAACTTTCCCTTGGTTCCGTTTTCAATTTCGTTTACCTGATGAAATGCGATGTTTTTTTTCTCCTTTTGTGCCCATTCAATCATTTTGCTTTTGAAGTTGACGTCGCGATCCAATAATTCGTCAACATCCAGGTGGGTTTGAATGATTTGCTGTATGATCAGTTTTTTTGTGAAAGTGTAGCCCTTATCCAGATAAACGGCACCAATAAATGCTTCAAAAGCATCTCCAAGAATGGAAGACCCGCTTGTGCTGCTTTCCTTGCTGGCCTGAACAAGTTTGTCCAATCCAAGCTTTCTTGACAACAAGTTGAGGTTTTGGCGGCTTACGATGCGGGAGCGCATTTCAGTAAGAAAGCCCTCATCCTTGAATGGAAATTTTTTGAACAGGAAGTCGGCAACAACAGAACCCAGAACAGCATCCCCTAAGTATTCAAGTCTTTCGTTGCAATGCCGGAAGCCGTTTATTTCAACAGTAGCCGCTGATTTGTGCCTGAATGCCAATTCATATACAGAAACATTTCCCGGCTGATAGCCAAACATGTTTTTTATGGCATCGGCCAGTGATGTTTCCGGTTTTTTGCGGTTACGCCTGAAAGATGATAAGATGCCCAAAACGAATGGGGTTATTGGTCAAACTTTTTAAATGCAATACAAGCATTATGTCCGCCAAAACCGAATGTATTGGACAGAGCCAGATTTATCGTTCGTTCTTTGGCTTTGTGGAAAGTGAAATCGAGATTGTTGTCAATTTCCGGATCATCAGTAAAGTGGTTGATGGTTGGCGGAACAATATTGTTTTTAACCGCCAGGATTGTAGCAATTGCTTCAGCTGCCCCGGCGGCACCGAGCAAGTGGCCGGTCATTGATTTTGTTGAATTGATGCTGATTTTGTAGGCGTGTTCACCAAATAGCGACACAATGGCTTTTGGCTCAGCAATATCTCCCAGCGGCGTAGAAGTGCCATGGGTATTGATGTGGTCCACATCGGTTGGTTTTACTCCGGCATCTTCCAATGTGTATTGCATCACTTTATGGGCACCAAGCCCATCCGGATGGGGGCTTGTCATATGGTAAGCATCGGCTGACATCCCACCGCCTAAAACTTCGGCATAAATTTTCGCACCGCGTTTGAGTGCATGTTCCAGCTCTTCAAAAATGATGGTGCCGCTGCCTTCGCCAAGCACAAAACCATCCCTGTCTTTGTCAAACGGCCGTGAAGCGGTTTTTGGGTCATCGTTTCTCACAGAAATGGCATGCATTGCACTGAATCCGCCAACCCCTGCTTCATTGACTGCTGCTTCTGACCCACCGCTTATGAATACATCTGCTTTGCCCAGCCTGATCAGGTTAAAGCAGTCGATCAACGCATTGGCTGCTGATGCACAGGCTGAAGTGGTGGTATAGTTAGGCCCGCGAAAACCATATTTAATAGAGATATGACCGGCTGCAATGTCGGCAATCATTTTGGGGATGAAAAACGGGCTGAACCTGGGCGGACCTTCCGATTTTGCATAATCCGATACTTCTCGCAAAAATGTCTCCAGACCACCGATTCCACTACCCCAGATTACACCAACTCTGTCCTTGTCGACCTTTTCCATGTCGAAGCCGGCATCTGCAATGGCCTCTTCGGCAGAAACCATGGCATATTGGGTAAAAGAATCATACTTCCTGGCTTCTTTGCGGTCGAAATGTGCAGAAGGATCATAGTTCTTGAGTTCACAGGCAAACCGGGTCTTGAACTGGGATGCATCGAATCTGGTGATGGGTCCTGCACCGCTTACACCATTGATTAATGCTTCCCAATATTCAGGGACAGAGCTACCAATCGGGGTTAAAGCACCCAAACCGGTAACAACCACTCTCTTCAGTTCCATTGAAATAGGTTTTGTTTAACAATCTTAAATGGAGCCCACAGTGAATGGTGTATAAAAATACATCCAATGTGGGCTCCACCTTTTAAAACAATAGGTCGCTTACATTAATTGCTTTCTTTCTCAATATAAGCAATTGCTTCTCCTACCGTGCTGATTTTTTCGGCCTGGTCATCAGGAATGGCAAGGTTAAATTCTTTTTCAAACTCCATAATCAACTCAACGGTATCCAGTGAGTCTGCACCCAAATCATTGGTGAAACTCGCTTCCGGAGTTACTTCCTTTTCATCTACACCAAGCTTATCAACAATGATAGCTTTTACTCTTGTTGCAATGTCAGACATGGTTTCTCCTTTTTTTGTTAAACAGGCTGCAAAGAAAAATATTAAATTCGTTATAACCA
>SKTQ01000256.1 GCA_007122505.1 Bacteroidales bacterium
AGCCCTGGTAACATACAGCACCGGAAGTTTTGCAGAAATATTCCGTGTCCGAATGCAGGAATATGCTTTTATGCTGAATAACATGATATTTATGATCCCGGTTGTAGTTTCCCTTTTCCTTATTGGAATGTACATGGGGAGAAAAAAGGTTTTCCAGGACATTCATTATGGCTTGAAGGTGCTGAAAAAGATGGTCTATTGGTGTTTGCCAATAGGATTAATTTTGAGTGTTGCTTATGCATATTGCATGTATGCAGGTTTTTATCACATCACCAACTGGGAGTTTGTTATTATTATCGCCGGTGTATTTATCGGTGGTCCGGCCATGACGTTTGTGTATATTTATTTCATCATGCTGATGTACCACAGAGGAGCTTTTGCAAAAATTAGCGGAATTGTTGCAAAGGCGGGTAGAATGGCTTTCACCAACTACCTGACCCAGTCCATCATCTGCACCACGATTTTTTACTCCTATGGTCTGGGCCTGTATGGTAAAGTCAATATGTGGCAAGGTATGTTACTGGCAATTGCCATTTTCATTGTTCAGCTAATTTGGAGCCACCAGTGGTTGAAGCATTATCGCTTCGGTCCGCTCGAATGGTTGTGGCGCTCCATGACGTATAGAAAGTGGCAGCCTATGAAGAGGGGGTGATGTATTGAATTGTATTCCCTGTAAACTATTTTAGATCAACAACCTAAAAACATGAAAAAAATCACTTTGTTGTTATTGTTACTGGCAGGCAATGCTTCCCTGTATGCACAGGAGCATGTACCACTCTTAAATGAAGACCTGGTATGGTCGGTAATGGATGAAAAGTTTCAATTAGTTGGAGATACCATTATTAATGACAATCATTATAAAAAGCTGTATTTTCATAAAGGTTTATCCGACTTTACCCCTGATGCCTTACTCTATTTGGCAGCGATCAGAGAGGATGTGACAGAAAAAAGGGTATGGTTGCTATGGAAAGACCATCAAGAGGAAATCCTTCTCTACGATTTGTCGTTAGAGATCGGAGAAGAATTTATTGTTAAGAGTCCTTATTACAGTTTGGAGGGTCCGGTTTACTTTCATGATCCGGCCCAGGAAAGGGTTATGGTGATTACCGATAAGTCAACTCAAGTTATTAATGATATAGAACGAACGGTTTTGGAATTAAATTCTCCTTACGAAACCTATGGTGGAACAGAATATTGGATTGAAGGAATTGGAAGTGACCGTGGGGTTATTTATGCCGGAATAATGGCAGAACTTGAGATGGATGGTGCATACCCATACCTGCTATGTGTGCATGAAAACGACAGTTTGATTTATCAAAGTGAAGACCCCTGGGGTTATGGTTCAGATGAACCCTGTTACTCCTACCCTGCCACCTCTGTTCCGGATTTCACATCCAACCGGGCAATAAATGTTTTTCCAACTCATTTCGACAACCATATCACCGTCCAAATTGAAGAGCCCCTTGAATTTATTGAAATTTATGATGGTTTTTCAAGATTGGTAGACCGAACAGTGATTCCTGAAAAACAGTTCGAGTTTACCATCCATACCAGCGACTGGCCAAATGGAATATATATTTTACGAGCTTGGGGCAAAGGCAGAAGTTATTCCACCAAGGTGATTAAACAATAATCCCCAAAAAACATAAGGTGTATCTATCCCAAGCTATCATCAACCTTTATGGCTATTATAAGAATAAACCTCTTCCGGCGGTTTGCGGATTTTCTTTCTTGGCGTTTCTTTTTGAGTTGCAACCGGTTTGTCCGAATACCTGCGTACACTCTCACGTTTCAATAACAATTCTGAGAAATTCATAAAGGATTTTTATTGCAAGATACGAATTTTAGATACCCAAAAGAAACTGGTGGCTTGATGACCTCCACATAGGCCTTTGCAACTGAATTAGCCATGGGTTGTGGAATTCACTTTTTTTTGAAAATTATTAATTTTAGAAAATTAATTTTGCTGAAATAAAACCTACTAAGCCATGATGCCCGGACCAACTTATTTTCACGAATGCACAAATTGCAAAGCCGGATTGAATAAAACAGTGCCGGCAACCCAGATAGATAAAGAAAAAGAAAATATTCTACACGCATAAGATGTTTAAAAGACTGCAAAAACTTGAAAAGAAAGACTTTGACCGTGCATACCTGAATTATCTCGCGGTATTTGCATTAATTGCAATCCCTTTGTTTACTTGGCTTTTTGGCACCCGTGAGTCACCGCTGGACTATACGCTAAGCATGATTGGTAACAAACTGGGATACAGAATAAATTTCATTACCTGGGGTGTTTCCGTTGGCTTGCTGCTGACATTTTTCCTGATCAGGTTATATGTGCTGAAATCGTTCCGCAACCCCAGGGCGCGCAGGTTATTGATATGGTCCCTGGTGTTTTTAATTCTCACCGTACTGATCCCGGCCGTGGAGCACCTGCCAATACTTAAAAGGCTTCACGCCATTGCAGCCGTGGCTTTCGGTTTATCGCTCAGTGCTTCATTGTATTTGTTTATCCGCTACCTGCACAGCTTGGATGAAAAAGTAAGCATAAGGTCCATGTGGTTTCTGATTTTGGTGGTGTTTGGGTCTATCCTGCTATTTTTTCTATTAGGAAATACCGGCGTATTTGAATTGTTTTTCTTTTTTTCAATCACTCTGTTTTTGTTTGTACTTAGCAGGTGGGTGCTTCCTGAGTAGAAGATTGTTACAAGTCCTCAAGCATATCCTTCCAAACCATATACCCCTTGTGCTCGTCGGTGCAATCGTAAACGGTTATTCTGAAGATTTGGCAACCAAGGCTAAACTCTTTAGCTGAGCCGCAAAATATAATCGAAAAATATGTAAGTTTGTGGGACAGCAGACCCAGACAGATAGTATCTGCTCAAAAATTTAATTTTGTCGTATGCATTCCTTCTTCAACCAGCCTTATCCCTGGATGTATAAGGGTAAAGGTTTATGGATTTTTGGGGGTGCCATCTTTGTCATGGCATTGTTTTTCAACTTTGCTTTCGAACCCTTCAATGTGTATCGGGAGGAACATCGGTTTAGCTATTTTACATTGTGTCTTATACAGGCTCTTATTGCAGCTGCAATAAGCCTGTGTACCATGAGTTTGGCTGGATTATTTATTAATGACACACAATGGAAAGTAAAAAAAGAGGCAATGCTCATCCTTTTTCTTTTAATTCTCATCGGAACTGGTATGTTTCTCGGACGTGAAATCGTATACGATAACCCTGACAATTTCTCGGCCAAATACTTCTGGGAAGAATTACGCAATACAAGCCTGGTGGGAAGCTTTTTCTTCATGATCTTTATCCCATTAAACTACAGAAAACTGACCCGGAAACACAATTTTTCTGCCAGCACCCTGAAGCTTCACAACCTTCCACCCCACGACAAGAAAGGCAGAACGATCAAAATCAGCACCCAGTGCCGCACAGAGGATTTTTATCTCAACCCGGAAGATTTAATATATGCAAAAGCAGAGGGGAACTACCTCGAGCTCCACATTGTCTTTGATAACACTTTTAAGAGACTTGTAAAAAGGTTAACCCTTAAAGAGCTGGAACAGCATCTTGCACCATTCCCGTTTATTGTCAGAACCCACAGGTCCTATATAGTCAACACAAACAAAGTGACCAAAGTATCGGGAAATGCCCAGGGTTATTTGCTCACTACCTGCTACCCACTACCTAAGCTGCCTGTATCCAGGAGCATGATACCTGGCTTCAATGCCCGGTTTTCACAATAAATACATGTCAGTCATCCCTGGTTTTTTGCATTTCACCCACAAAGTCTGCAGCTTATCCCAAAACCTTGCAGCCCGTCACATCGCTTAAACAGTGCCGCTTCTACTGCCATATATTTGCACAAACCACAAAAAAATTTGTTATGCGCAGATATGAACTGGATTGGTTAAGAGTAATCGTTTTTGGCTTATTGATTTTTTATCATGTAGGGATGTTTTTTG
>SKTQ01000209.1 GCA_007122505.1 Bacteroidales bacterium
CGTGCTGAAAAGTTTGCAGCACAGGCCGGGCTCGATGATTTTTTGCGCTACTTGCGGGCTGATGCCGCCAATACTTATATCGAAGTTCTTTCTAATCAGCTGATGCTGGAAAGGATGAACCTAAACCTCGAGCAACTCAACCAGTTGCTGGAAGTAAATCAGGCATTGTATGAGGTGGGCGAAATCGGGGAAATAGATGTGTTGCAAACGCGGGTGGAAGTAAGACTTTTCCAGGCTGAAACAATGGATGCGAGAATGGAATTTTCTGAGCTTATGGGAGAGGTTTTCTTTTTAATGGGAGGGGTTTCTGCCGACTCACTGGTTTTTACGGGAAACATTCCCAGCACCTCCCCGGTAGTCAATTTTGAGCAGTTGAAAGAGAGAGCACTGGATCAAAGGTCAGATATTATCCTGGCCCGTCGCAACCTAGAAGCTTCTGAGTTTGCCATGCGTCTCGCACGTTCCGAGCGCTTTCCCGATATCAGCCTGATTTTCGGCTATCACAATGAAGAAGCTGTGAGGCCGGGGCCGGGTTTTTCAGCTGTCTATGGAGGTTTAATCATTCCACTGCAGTTTTCTGGCTTTAACAGCGGTGAGTTCAGGATGAGCAGGGTGGAGATGGAGCAAGCCAGAACAGAGCTTCAGGCTGTAACCCTTGACGTGGAAGCGGGTTTACTCTCGGCATGGGAAAAATTACAGCTCATGATGCAAAAGCGAATGCTCTTTACCGAAACCATCCTTGAAGATGCCGAAAGAGTCAGGGATGCAATCGTATTCAGCTATCAACAGGGAGATGTATCCTTGCTGGAAGTTCTGGAAGCACAAAGTACACTAAATGAAGTATTTATCAATTATTATGAAACCCAGGCACAATTTGCCAACACCTTGGTTGAATTGTCCAAAGAAGCCGGAGACTGGCTGGTAGATTTTGGAAACTAAATATGATAATACCACAGTCAGGCATATCTTCGGATTTGTATTCTTATAATTACACCATAATAAGCCCCTTTATTTAACATATACTTCTTATTTGTTTGGTTTTGTTAAGACGATCTTACACAGGTGTTTATTCACCTGTGTAAGATCGGTATTATTTTTGGTACATGCGTTAGCGTGTTTTGTTTCACAAGCATTACCTTATTTTGGTGGGTGTGTCTAACGATAACCCACATCAATAAGGTAATAAGGTTCCGTTTTTCTTGGGGCTAACTGCTTTTCTGCTAAGTTTTTAATAAAAAGATAAGGTTTTATAACCTCAAACGTGCGGAGCATTCAATATCTCTGATGGTTTGATAATGTGGCTGTGAATAACAGGTCGTTGTAACGTTTTTTGGGTCATCCAATGTTGCCATACCATAACCAAGTATTATCAAATCTTAGTCGGTTTCTTCCCAAGGGCAGTTCATCATCCATTTTTTTTATGTAGGACTAACTGTGACCAGTAACCAACGCAACCGGCAACAGACAAAAAACCTTATAAACCTTAGTAGAAAAAATGGCGCACCCCCAGCTACATTAACCTTATTACCTTATTTTTTAATTTATGAAGTATATTTTTTAATATATTTGAACAAAAAATAACTATGAAAATAGAATACAACAACTTATATATTCATTTTGTGTTGACAACACTGCACAGGCAAAAATTGATTCCAGAAAAACACAGGGTCAGAGTTGAAAAATACATCACAGGAATCGTAAATAATAATGGATCAAAGCTTTATGCCGTTTATGCTAACCCTGAGCATGTTCATATACTTTTATCCAAATCACCGGCTTTATCTGAAAACAAACTCGCGAGCATTATTGCTGATAGCTCAGCATCCCTCATTAATCAAAACAAATTATCCAAAGAAAAATTTGAATGGCAGGAATCAGCATCAGCTTTTTCTGTTTCAAAGTCAGATGTCAATAAAGTATGTAAATATATCATTAATCAAAAAGAACATCATAAGAAAATTACATACGAACAGGAGATAAAGCTTATGCTGACGCATTATCAAAAAACAATAAGGAACGCTCACAGATATATCAGACAGTACCTGATTATATGGGCTACCACCAACGTCGAATACTTTTCCGTGCGCATCAACATTCCACTTTCTCTAACTAGCCCATTTCCAGGTCTTCTCGCGCTCAAAAAACTCTAGGGGAACACCGATAGCATTGCCAAGGGCCATGCCGAGGAGGATTACTATTGACAGTCGGTTTTGAAACAAACAAAAATGATTGCAAATACATCATCAACTACAAATTGCAATCAAATTGTTGGGCAAGTAAAAAACAAACCCCTCACAGTATCTCTGTAAGGGGCTGTTTTTCAGTGACTCCGCCAGGACTCAAACCTGGAACCTTCTGATCCGTAGTCAGATGCTCTATTCAATTAAGCTACGGAGCCGTTTGCGGGTGCAAATATACACATTTTTTCTTTTTGCAAAGCGTTTTATGACCGTATCCAAACAAAATACCCCTGCAACGGCTTCCAAATACAACACAATCAACTCCTGCCCAGCCCGCGTGAATCCCGCCAATGACTGACATCCCGGCGAACCGACTGAACCGCGTCATACAAACCCTCCACGTCGATGCCCGTCAGCCTGCCACCTTCCATCAATATCCTGCCATCCACCATAACCATCTCCACGTCGCTGCCTCGCAAACTATAAACCAGCAGTGAATACACGTCGTAATGGGGCCATGCATGCGGACGGCTCAGATCCATCATAATTACATCAGCCTGCTTACCGGCCTCCAGGGAACCAATGCGATCATCCATCCTCAACAGATGCGCCCCGCCAATGGTAACGGTTTCCAGCACCGTGCGCGCATCCATCACCGTCGGGTCACCCGTCACCAACTTGTGGGCCAGCGCCGAAGAGCGGATTTCATCAAAAAGGTCAAGATCATTGTTGCTGGCAACCCCATCGGTACCGATACCCACGCGCACCCCCCGCTTCAAAAGCTCCGGTATAGGCGCCGTACCGTTCGACAGCTTCATGTTGCACTGCGGATTGTGGGCGATACCCACATCATGCTTAGCCAGCAAATCCATGTCTTCAGCGGTCAGATAAATGGCATGGGCGGCTACCATATTGTTGTCAAGAACACCCAGATTATGCAGGTGGCCAGTAGGTGTATGCCCGTATTTCTCAGAGATCAGATCAAACTCCCACTGCGTTTCCGATAAGTGGGTGTGGAGCTGCGCCCCGTATCTGTCGGCCAGCGACTTGGCTGCCTGGTATAAAGCCGGACTGGCAGAGTAGGGGGCATGAACCGAAACACTGATATCAATGCGCGGATGGGTGCGCCAATCGCTGATCAGTTGTTCGGCAAACTGAAGGCTTTCTTTAACCGTGGAGCCGTTATGAACGGGCTTGTCTAACAGGGCATGGGTAAGAATGGCCCGGATGCCGTAATCATCCACCACATTGGCCATCACATCCGAGTAGTAATACATATCGTTGAAGGTGGTGGTGCCGCTGCGTATCATTTCTGCAATGGCCAAACGGGTTCCCAGTTCAACATTCTGAGGGTTCACAAATGCCGATTCCAGCGGGAAAATGTAATCATACAACCACTCATTCAAGGACAGGTCATCAGCAAAGCCTCGGAAAATATTCATGGGAGCATGGGTGTGGGCATTGATCAGTCCGGGCATGATCAGCTTGCGCCGGGCGTCGATGATGCGACGACCTGTGTACCGCTCTTTTACGTCTTCCGTGACACCCACCGCGACAATCTTCCCGCCGTCAATGGCCAGTGCACCATCTTCAAAAATACGGAACTGGTGGTCCATGGTAACCACCAGTCCGTGCACCATCAAAATATCAGCCGTTGAAATACCTTCAGCTTTTTCTCTATGATGTGAAAAATCTGTTTTGCTCATGAATACTGGGGTATTGGGCAACTATCGGCCGGAACTATCAGGTGGTCAAAGCCTGCTATTGCTTTAATGCCGAGGGTGGAATAATCCC
>SKTQ01000078.1 GCA_007122505.1 Bacteroidales bacterium
AAGCCCTGTCACTACATTTGCCTCTAAAACAAGGCTTAGAAGGCCGGTCAATCGCGGTGTATAAGTGGTAATTCTTTGCCGACAAAATAATTGACAGGTCAAGCCCTGTCACTACATAACTCCTTAAAAACAAAACCCGTAAGGCCGGTCAAGCCCGGCCTATACAGGTGGCGGAGGCAAAGCAATTCCCATTTCCTGCCTACTTCTTACTTCTTACTATTTACTCTCACCCTCTCTCTTTCACCCCTTCTCTCAAGTCCCTTAAGTCTCTCAAGTCTCTTAAGTCCAATAAGTCCCAGCTCTCAGCTCTCAGCTCTCATCCCTCAGCTCCCAGCTCCCAGCTCCCAGCTCTCACCTCCCCACTCCCTACCTCACCACCTGCACCCGGTAGGTAACCGTCTCCGAACGGCTGACGATTTGCAGAAAATAAAGCCCCGGATGTATGCCAGTTACATCGATGGTGTGATGATAACCGGAAAAATCCGCACCATAAACCGTTTTTCCGAGCATGTCAATGAGACGGATGGATTCAAAAATTGCCCCTGACTTGATGGTTATGAAACCGGAAGCAGGATTCGGAAATATATTCACAAAAGTATCCACCTCAGAAACAGATGTTTCGTCGGGAATGGCTTCGCCATACAGCCAAATGCCGCATACACCGCATTGCTCGGCATTGCTGTGGATAACCAGATAAGCATTGTATTCCCGGGCTTCATCGGGACTGAAAAACACCAGGATATCGGCGTGTTCGCCCGGTGGTACGGTCATGGGCAGGTCGGCCTGGAAATCGAAAGCATGGACGTCTTCACCGGTGATCTCCACATGATGGATCACCAGGTCAATATTGCCGCTGCTGTAGCCGCCTGTTATCCCCTCGGCGGTGGTATTCACAAGAACACCATAGAATTGATGTGATTCCCAAACATCGATTTCTGCATAATAGTGAACCCCCTCACCGGAAAGGTTAATTACCACCTCAGGCTCGTTGGCGGCATCACTGACAATGGTCAGGTTTTCGTTATATACACCCTCTTCTTCCGGGAAAAAGACAATGGGCAGTGCGAGGCTGCCATAGGGGTCTACCCAATGCGGCCCATCCGTGGGGCAAAAGAAAACATCATCCGAAAATTGCAGATCCAGGAGGTTGAGGGTCACAGGCCCGTGGTTATAGACCATCAGCGTAAGCTCTGAAGAGGAGCCTGTTTCAACTTCTCCAAAAGCAAGCGATGTGGGCGATACGTCAATAAGCGGTTCTTCGTCGGCAAATAAAAACCCTTTTTTCATGAAAATGTCGCTTACGATTAGTCCATCGCGGGAGGCCGATGGGGCATAAAAAACCGCGATTTCCCCGTCGCCGCGGGCAGCCACAGAGTTCGAATTACGCAGGAGGTAGAGCCCTTCCGGATCATTCCATACAAGGATTGGTTCTTCAAACACACCGCCATAACCGGAGACCAGGAAGAAACCCACCGGTGCAGCTGCCTGGCTGTTTTGATAAGTGAAATAAAAACGCCCCTCAGCATCCGTTGCCACCGTCCGGTAAAATGAGGGCAAGCCCGTTCCGGGTGGCGTGGCAGCCACCACATCGCTGAAACCGTCATTTTTGTCCCGGGTGAAGTAGGCCAGCCGCTTATCGGAATTGCGCCGGTAAAGGATGTGGACTTTGTCATTCTGGTCAATCGTCATTGCCGGATATTCGATGGACTCATTTACAGGTGTGGCCTCTTCTTCCATCTGCCCGGACAGGTTGTTATAATAACGAAGCGTGCCGCCCCAGGAACTTCCCTCACGCAAAACAACGTGAGCAACATTGTCGCTGTCAACCACCACATGGATATCGTTTTCTCCCGATGGAGGAGAATGCACATTGTTGAGTTGAACGATGGGACCGGATGTTCCTGTGTCAGGATCGTAAGTGGTATAAAATGCATAATTTGGAGGATTGGCATTGAATTCATAAAACACAAAATGCAAAACATTATCAGGCCCCATGGCAATGTGGGGTGTGGCTTTGTTTGTACCGGCCGTTATCCAAACCGGTTCAGAAAATTCACCATCCGAATTGTGCTGGTAAACGAGCTGAAACATGTTTGACTGGTCGCGCTGGATATAAACCATGTGGACATTTCCTTCGTCATCCAGCACGAACGAAGAATAATTATTGTCAACGCCCGTATCGGTAACCTGTGTTGTCACAAATTCGCCGCTTTTGTCGGTTACATAATAAATGTTGCGTGTCTGGCTGTCGGTGCCGTATTGGCCGGTATAGGTGATGTGCAAAAATCCTTCTGCATCGAACCTTACCCATTGCCGGTTGTTAAACCTATCGTTGTATGCGATTGTATCTTCCGGGAACGGGAGAACATCGGCCGTTACCATACACATGGGCCAAAATGCCATCAGGATTGGTATCATTGCTTTTTTCATAGGATTTGTTTTAGATAAAATGTCGATATGTGTGAAATGTCAAAAGCGAATTTATAATAAATTGTTCTGAAAATCGTCAAAAAGTTTGGTCATTCGTATTTCAGGTCGTAATTTTATAAGCATAATAATTGCAAAGCTATGAGATCATTTGCGTTTTATCTGACTGTGTTTTTGGTTCTCATTTTTCACATGGGGCTGGATGCGCAGGACCGTCAGGTTTTCCGAAGTACGGATGCCATCATCGACGTGGAATCATATGCTGATCCGGGGCTGATTTTCATTGATCCGGCGTATATACCTGCACAGGTTTATTTTGTTGATGGTCGCATAGAGGATGCCCAGATGCGCTACAATATTTTGCTGGATCAAATGCAGTTTTTGTCCAGAAGGGGAGAAGTAATGAACCTTTCGCTGCTGCCTGCTTTCAACAGGATCGAATTTGATGACAGGGTATTTATACATGGAAGGGAACATGGTTACCTGGAATTGCTTCGGGATGGCCATATCCGGCTGTTTCAAAAACGCAGGATCCGGGTGGAGGGACAGCCGGTGGCAAGGGGAGCCTATGGTATGACTGATCAAACTTCTGCCATTGATATTACGGAAAATTTACACCGTGGTGGACGAATCATTACCTTAGATAATCACAACAGGGGAGAAATCGAGATAACACTTCGCTATTTTTCTTCCTTTTACATCTTAAAGGAAGAAAAAATGATACCCATTGGCAGCCGCAGGCAGTTTTTGCGTGAATTCAGCGAACATCGCTCTGATCTTCGCAGCTTTATTTCCAGCAACAGCATTGATTTTGACGAGGCAGCTGATTTGATCAAATTGATAGACTACCTCGATGGCCTTTTGCAGCAAGGCCAATGAACATACGCTTCGCTGTTTATCCTGAAATAACTCAACTTATAGGATGATTACCCGCAACTTTCTTGTTTGCCGGGTAGTGGGTGATGTTGCCCTTATGATGTACATTCCCGGCCTAAATTGTGTTGTATCGAGCGTAAGCCTTTTACCGGCCATTTTCTCCCTGTGAATCAGATTCCCTGAAAGGTTGAAAACGCTGATGATCAACCCCGGCTCATCGGTGTCGATATGCAGGTAATCGCCTGCCGGGTTGGGGCTGACAGTCAGGTGTGGCATCTCCGGGTTAAAGGTGTTGTTTGGATCATCCAAGGGTTTGGCATCCAGCGCAAAATTATTGAAAACCACCCTGTCGCCGTTGTCAAGTTCCAGGTTTGGCCCGTCAAAGCGAATGCGGACCGTAAAGTGGAGATTGTCATTGGCCTCATCAATGTCGGAAAAATTGACCACAAAAAGCTGATATTGCTCAAACAGGAGGGGATAGGTTACGGTACTCATACCTTCTGTATGCCATTGTCCGCTATCGTCGATGGCGTAATCGATCACCATATCCTCTGCCGCCATGACCTCTGCGCTTTCACCGTTATCTTTGGCAGCAAAGCTGAGAACAGGATTGCGCCAGGCTGTGGTGGGCACGTGCAGATAGAGTGTATTTTCGCCGGCAT
>SKTQ01000208.1 GCA_007122505.1 Bacteroidales bacterium
CACCATTGGAATCATGGCGAGGAGTGTGGTTAAGGTGGTCATCAAAACCGGACGAAGCCGTGATTTGCCGGCAGTGATCACCGACTGGACAATACTCATGCCACGGGCATACATCAGGTTGGTGAAGTCGATGAGAACGATGGAGTTTTTCACCACGATACCTACCAGGATAATGCCGCCTATCATGGATATTACCGACAGTTCCGTGCCGCTGATAAACAAGGCCAGAATCACACCGGTGAAGGCAAATGGCACGGCAAGCATGATGATAAACGGCATGCGGAATGATTCAAACTGGGCGGCCATTACAACATACACCAGGAAAATTGCCAGGAAAAGAAGCAGAAGAAGGTCTGCAAAGGCTTCCTGTTGATCTTGTATGGCTCCGCCAAAAGCGACGCTGATCTCTTCCGGGATGTCCATTTGATCTAGCTCTGCCTGAATGTCGGCGGTAACATCACCAAGCGATCTTTCATGCAGTGCGCTGTTAACGGTGAGGTAGCGTATCCTGTTTTTTCTTTCGATATTTGGTGGTGAGAAAAATTCTTCGACGGTGGCAAATTCTTTTACTTTGACAAGATGTCCGGCCGGTGTTCTTACGGAAATGTTTTCGATGTGGGCAATGGAGCTTCTGAACTCTTCCTTGTGCCTGATAACCACATCATATTCTTCTCCGTCTTCACGGTAAAGTGTTGCCGTCATCCCTTCCACCCGGTTTCTGATGGCTTGTGATACGGTATTGGCGTTGAGCCCGAACAAGGCCATTTTTTTCTGATCGGGAATGATGCGCAATTCCGGTCGCTCAGGTCCCCGGCTAAGGTTAATATCTCTTACCCCGGGTATATTGGCCATTCTTGACATGAGTTCTTCTGCGACCCTACCGGTTTCATCAAAGTCGTCGCCGGAGATTTCAACCTGTACGGGTGCGCCCATACCGAATCCACCACCTCCTTCAGTTGACACGGAAAAGTTAACGATTTCAGGAAATTGACGTAAATCCCGGCGCAGTGCCTCGGCGATTTGCCAAACATCCCGGTCTCGCTCTCTTTGCGGTACCAACCGCATGGTGATATTAATTGTATGGCTGCCGGCCATGCCGCTGCCAAAAAACATACCTTCGGTTGCCGCCCCTGAGCTGACGCTGTACATATCAATTTCCGGGAATCTTTCTTCAATCAGCTGTTCTATGGCATAGGCCGTTTTCGTGGTTTCCTCAAGACGCAGTCCTATGGGGAGTTCTATATTCACATCTACTCTGTTTTGGTCGGAGTCGGGCATAAAGGTGGTGCCAATAAAAGGCATCAGGAAGAAACTGCCCACAAAAATCAACAATGAAACGATGGTTACCAATGCCTTTCTGCTAACGGCCCAGGTGAGCAATCGTTCATATCCGTTGTCCAGTCCTTCCAGGGCCCGAACTATGGCAGCGGTGGCTTTTGGACCAAAACCGCTGCTTCTGCCACCACCCTCCTTCATCAGTTTGGATGTGAGCATTGGGGTGAGCGAAAGAGCTGCAATGGTTGACACGGAAACGGTAATGGCAACGATGAAGCCCAACTGGCGGAAAAACAGTCCCATCAGGCCGGAAATCATGGTAAGCGGAAGAAAAACAGCCAACACAGTGAGCGTGGATGCCACAACGGCAAGTCCCACCTCATTGGTGCCATAAATGGCGGCTTCCCGCGGAGAACTCCCCTTCTCAATATGCTTTGTGGCGTTTTCAAGTACTACAATGGCGTCATCAACCACCATCCCCATGGCAATGGTTAAACTGGACAGTGAAATCAGGTTGAGAGAGTTTCCTGTGAAATACAGGTAAATAAAAGCGGCTACCAATGACACCGGGATAGTGAGAATGATGATGAATGTTGCGCGCCAACGCCCGATGAAGAATAGGACCACGATGGTTACGAATATGGCTGCGAAATAGAGAATATTGACGAGGTTATCAACAGCATCGGTGATAAATTCCGAAAGGTCAATAATCATCATGAGTTCCACGTCCGGGGGCAGGTTTTCCCGGATGCCGGGCAGGCGATTGTTTATTTCGTTGGCAATTTGCACGGTGTTTGCACCGGATTGTCTTTGGACGATCAGGCGCAGTCCCTGTCGCTGATTAAGACGTTCTTCGATGGTTAACTCCCTGAGGGTATCTTTCACTTCAGCCACATCCGACACATAAACCGGTACTCCGTGAACATTACCAATAACAATATCATTGATATGCCGGCTTTCCTGAAATTCTCCGACAAAACGCAGCGGGTAATCCACCTGGCCCATTTTGAGATTACCGGATGGCAGGCTGATATTTTCCATGGCCAGCACGGAACCGATTTGTTCAACTGTGATATTGAAGGCATCCAGCTTTTCGGGGTCCACATTTACCTGCACCTCGCGTATTGGTGCGCCCGCCACGCCCACCGTACCTACACCTTCTATTCTGCTGAGCGGGTTTACGACATCCTGGTCAATGATCTTGGCAAGAGCGGGATAACTTTCATCCGCAGTGGCTGCCAGTATCATTACCGGAATCATGGCCGAGCTGAACTTAAAAATAATGGGCTGTTCAACGTCTTCGGGAAGGAATCTGAGGATACGTCCGATTACATCCCTGACTTCATTAGTGGCTTCATCCAGATTGGTTTCATACTCAAACTCCAGGACAATTGTCGATACGTCGTCCCTGGAAACAGAGGTGATTTCCTTGAGGTCGGTAATTGTGCTAAGGTTATCTTCCAGGGGCCGGGTAACGTTGGTTTCAATGTCGGAGGCACTGGCTCCGGGATAGAGGGTAAAAATGCTGATAAATGGCGGGTCTATTTCCGGATACAGGTCAACGGGAAGGTTCCGCAGACTGTAGGCACCGATGGCCATCAGGGCAACAAACACCATCAGGGTAGTTATGGGTCTTTGTACTGCTGATTTATATAATTTCATCTTACAAAGGTTTAGACATTATCAGTTGGTAGTGTTGGATTTGATGTTGACAGTTTCAACTTCTTCGCCGTCAACAAGGTTGTGCTGGCCTGTAACCACAAGCTTTTCTCCTGTGCTTATTCCTGACAATATTTCAAGTTGATCGTCAAAGGTGCGTCCGAGGGTGACGGTACGGCGATATGCTTTGTCATTTTCAACAACAAAGACAAAGCGTTCGTCGGATCCCACCTGTTTTCTGACAGCAAGTGACGGGACCAGTATTCCTTCTATTTCTCCGAGTTTCAGCGAAACCCTTGCAAACATACCCGGGCGCAAACTGAGGTCACGGTTTTCTATCAGCACCTCAACCTGAAAGGTTCCTGACATACGGTCGATGGTTGGATGAACCCTGTTAACACGACCGGGGAATTGACGGCCCGGAAAAATATCCAGTGTGACGCCGGCTTCCATTCCGGGTTGTACTTGCGGAAAGAAACGCTCGGATAGTCCAACCATAATTTTTACAGGTTGGATTTGTTTTAATGTGACGATTGCCGGTCTGCCTCCGGGGGTTGCAGGAGACATGGAAAATATTTCCCCATCGCTGTTAAATCGACCGGTGATTATACCTGGAATATTGGCTTCTATCCGTGTATTTTCTTCCAGGTTTTTGACGTTGCTGGCAGCTACTTCATACTGGGTTTTCAGCTGATCGTACTGTTGTTGTGTAACGGCTCCAACCTTTAAAAGGGTATCCATGCGCCGAAGGTCTTCCCTGATATTGTCCAGTTGCACCTGGGCCTGAAAAAGCTGGGTTCTGTCCATCTGAACAAGTAACTGGCCCTTTTCTACCCGGTCGCCTACATCCACAAAGATTTTTTCGATGCGTGACGGTGTTGGAGCTCCGATATGCGACACTTCAAAGGGTTCTACAACTCCTGTAATCCGCACATCATCGGGTAATATGGCGGGTTCGACTCTTTTGAGTTCAACAAGTACTTTTTGTCTTTCATATTCTTCTTCCGGCGCGGTCAGGTTGCATCCTGAGATGAATAATACAAAAGTTAAAAGAATCAGATTTTTGCTTTTCAGAAAGGTTGTCATGATATATTCGTTTTCAGGGTTGTTTTACATATTTTTGTTTTCTCCAATGAACTTATCATACTCTGCTTTTGCATGCAGGATTTCGTGCTTGGCCTGTAAAAGGTTAAACCTGGCCTGTGTCAGGGCTATCTCACTGTCGTTGAGTTCCATCAGGGTACCCTGACCGGTTTCATACCTGGTCTTGGCGATTTCATATCCTCTTTCTGCCATGCGCACATTGCTCCTGGCGTTTGATGATTTTTCCACTGCTACCGTCATTGACCTTAAAATATTATCCAGTTGAATATTCAGGTTATCCTTCAGGTAGTCTCTTTGCAGCCTGATTTGTTCTCCGATAATTTCCAGTTGCTGTGCCTGGCTGCGAACGGCAAATCCGTTAAAAAGCGGAACTGTGAGCCTAAGGCCGGCCGAAAATGTTTCAACCCAGCGATAATCTGCGAAACGAAAGTGGTTTGATTCGGTTTGATATTGGTAGTTTCCGGCAAGATCCAGTGAAGGCAATCCGTTTGCTCTAACCATTTCTGCTTGCTGGGTTAACAGGTTCAGCTGCAAATCCATTTGAACAAGGTCGGTGTTTCTGCCCAGGTTTCTGTCTGCCTGCGGAATATTAAAGTCGGCAAGCCGGTTTAGCGCCATATCAGACAAACTTCCCACTATGTTTATCGGTTGTGCTTTATCGAGCCCGATCAATGCTTTCAAATAATTGAGTGTTACCTCATATGCGTTTTCAGCCTGCAAAACATTTGGGCGCAGGTTTTCTGTCTGCACCTCGGCACGTATGAGATCATACTCCGCCACCATTCCCTGCTGATACATGCGTCGCGTCCTTTCCAGGTTCTCTTTGGCATTGGCGAAGCTTTTCTGCATCACATTCATCGACTCTCCTGCCAGGAGGACATCAAAAAAAGCAAGCTGGACATTGTACTCCAGTTCAATTTTACTGCCGCGGAATTGTTCCCTGGCAAGGCTTTTCTCGGTCCTTGCAACCCTCATCGACTGGTTGAGCCCACGGTTATACAAAGGCATGCTGGCAGCCGCAACTGCCATATAGCTGTTTTCTGAACCAACTTCCAGTACACCGTCGCCAAAAGGGCTGTCTTCGGGCAAAAAGATGACAGGCCTTTTGATGTTTCTGTTGTAACTGCCGCTTAGATTAAGAGACGGAAGATACCTTCCCCTGACTTCGCGAAATCCCAGCTCCGCACTTTCAATTTCAAGCCCGGCAACGTGCAGCGTTGGGTTTCTTTCAAAGGCAATGGCAATTACATCATCGAACCTGAGATGCAATGTGTCAGTTGATGCCTTCGTAAGTGAAGGCAGAATGACTGATAGCAATACAGCAGCGACGAGCATTTTAATCCGCCCTGCCATATTTCTTTGGTTAATAGGAGGCATAACTTTCATGGATATTATTATAAAACAGGTTTTCAATTTCCTTTAGTCCTTTTTCAGTGGCCATGCTTCTTAAAAAGCCTGTAACGATGTAGCGAAACAGATCGGCCCTTGAGTATCTTTCCGGGGGAAACACCGTATTGTCGTTCAGGAGGTCAACATGGGCAAACAATAGTTTGGTGGCAATTTCCGGATCCGTTTCTTCCAAAAAATACCCCTGCCTGACTCCTTCAGAAACCAGTTTGCTCGTGTATTCATCGCGCTCCCTGATAATTTCCGGAACCCTGCGGCTCCAAATGTTGGGATGCAACTTTTGCAGTTCTTTGGCAAAGTTTGGATGATACTCCTTGATGCGAATCACCGCATGACGAAAATGCCTGTGCATGATAACCACAGGGTTCAGATTCTCTGTTTCCAATTGTTCGAGATACCTGTTGTTTTCATTGGTATGTTCAACAATGCACTGTTCCAGCAACACTTCTTTGTTTTCGAAATGTTCGTACAATGTTCTTTTTGAAATTCCAAGGGCTTCGGCAACCTCATTCATGGTAACAGAACGGATGCCATTTTTGAAAAACAGTTCAGAAGCAACAGTGACGATTCGTTCTTTTAATTCCATAGCATATTTTAAAAATGTGATTTATACGTTTTTCCTGCAGATCAGCAAAACAGAAAACCCAAAGGGTTTTTTCGGTTTTTTTAAAAACGCCATATTGTTATCAACTTTTGTGCCATTAATCAAAATTTAAATATTTTTTTTTAAGAAGATTCGGTTTTTAAAGGGTTTTGCAAATTTAGAAAAACCAGTGAAACCACACAGGTTTTTTGAGTGAGTTAACAACTCCGCTGTTAAACAGTATGAATTGTTCATATATGAACAATCATGTATACAAAGCGAACACCCTTTTTGTTATTTCAGTTTTACTTAGGGGAATTATGATAAACCGGATATTGGAATAAGTATATCCGTGTTTGGGAAGATGTTTTGAAACTGGAGTTTGCCCGGAGGTTTTCTTTTAACGGACCATAAGGCGGGCAAATGGGGGCATGCTGCAGCCAGGGATAATCGGCAGAGGCCGGGAATCTGAATTTACCGGCCTCTGTTGATGGTTATTGCACACATTTTATTTTAATTGGGTTTATAGCGGATTTTATCCGCCATAGTTGGTGATTTCGGAGGTAAGTTGGTAGTCAAAATCGGGATATTCGTATATTGACATACGGGGTTCGGTTTCCCCGACGGAGTAGCCCCATATGCTTTTGTAATCATTTTTGTTTTCACCCATCCACTCGAGTTGATTGAGATACTTGGCGATGGATTTTGACTCAATGATCACAAATTTTCCAATGTCGTCGATCACCGGGCTATGGCTGCGGGTATGGTCGTGGTCGAACTCAAGGATTCTCCTGCCATCCTGGGTGATACCTATCACCCTGTATGTCATACTTTTCCCAACGCCAGGCAGGTTGAGCACATTTCGGTCTGAGGCCAGGAAGGGGATATTTGCTTTGCCGCGCAGTTCATTGATGTTGTCCACCATATTTTCGGCATCTTCGGGAAACTTGCGGATTTCACGACGGTATTCCCGGGGAATTTCCCCGATCATTTTTTCTTCGACCTGTTCCTGTGCTGCCCGGGCATTGGTTGCGAATTTAAAGGCATTTTCGCGATAACCTTTTACCGAGAATGTATAGTAAGGCAAAACGCCAATATCGTTGAGTACCTGGCGCAATTTGTTGGTATGGCCACGGCGGCTTGCAGGAGCCGTAAAAACCAACTGGTTGGTCACTGTCCAGCCCGCAGCGGTGAGTTTTGCTATGGCCTTTTTTGCTTCGGGCGTTATTTCCATGGGTGACTGGAAATGTGTTTGGATCACGAACTGCTTGATTCCGATGGAAGAAGCCTTGGTTTTGAATTCTGCAAGAATTTTTGCCAGGCTGTTTGTGACCCTTTGCGGCAAGTAAGCCAGCAACCTTGTACCGAGCCTTATCCGGAGAATTTCAGCATACTTTTCTCCATCGGCGCGGTGTTGGTTTTTCTGTTTCTTTCTCAATGCCATCTCATAAACTGCATTGAGGATTTTTTCCATCGACTGGTCTGAGCTCATGAGGGCATCACCACCGGTGATGAGGATATCTCTCAGCATGGAGTCTTCCTCCCAGTATTTCATGATCATCTCCAGTTTCTCATCCCATGATTGATTGGGTCGCAGTTTTTCCAGGTTGAAGTTGAGGTTTCCCCGCTGAAAGTCATACATTCGCTGGCATGATGCACAGAGTCCGGCACATGCCCTGCCCATGGTATCAGGGATCATAATGGCTACTTCCGGGTATCGGCGGTGGATGTTGTGGCTGGTGGGTAAAATCCACCCTGCAGCGTTGGGTTTACCGGGTTCCACAATGTCTTCCATTTCCCATGCCACAATGTGTCCGAACTCGTCAACCAGGTCTTTAGAATAAATTACATAATAGCGAATTGCCAGATCCTTGCCAATGGCAAACTCAGGCACATCCACGTTGAGCAGAGAAAGGTAATAAGGGTTGACGAAAAAGGGAATGCCGCGATCGCGGGCATCGTGCAACAGCTTCATGGTGTCGGTGCCAAGGGAATGTCCGAGCATTTCGTTGAGCGTATCGGGGTCGCGAACGGCAAATTTCAGGTGAAACAGATGGTTTTCCCACCATTTGTTCATCAGCTTGATTTTTTCGTCCATGCTTGCACCGGCAGGAAGAGTGAAGCGGGTACTGGTCATTTCGCCATTGTCAATTTTTTTGACCAGCACCCGGATGATCCGGTCTTTGTTTTCCTTACGAATTTTTACCACGCGGGGTTCAAGACCTGAGGGGTAGTCATCCATCCAATTCAGCACCTGTTTTTCGGATGGAATGGTTCTTTTCAAAGATCCCCTGAATTGCCGGAAAAGGTTCAGCATGTCGAGGAAATAATCTTCGGACGCATTCACTTCTTCTTCCCTGATGGCAAGCCACAAGGTTTTAAATGGTTGGTTGATGACTTTTTTCCCGCGAAGGTTCAGGTCTTCAAATTTTTCGCCTTCATGGTCGAGATAGTCAAGTATACGGATGGCGGCCAGATCCTGCCATTTTAATTTTTCAAGAGCATCGAAACCGGATGCATCAAAACGATATACAGAAAGTGCATGGGGGTTGTTTTTTAGATATTCATGCGCCATGGTTCTCAATGCACGGGCAAACTCGTTGAAGTCACCGGCTTCTTCTCCCAGTCGGGCAACATCCTGGTTTTCCTCCAAAAGGAGATTCAATATTTTTTCAGCTTGTGGCGATATTTCAGAATAAACATAGTTTGTATTTACTGAAAGGGACATGATGTATCGTTTAGATTTGATTTTCGATTTGCAAATTATTCCCACCATCTTTTCAGATGCCCGTTGATTGGAAAAACATACGGAATACTTTTGTCCGGTAACGCTTGTCTGCAAAACAGATTGCTTTAAGTTTCCATGTCTGTTTTCCGACGATTCTCATTGTGATTATGCCCGGGTTCCGGGCAACCACTGGCGGCAAAAGGTGTTTTCTTATCGAAACAAAAAGAAAACAAAATGCAAAAAGTAACTATGCAAAGATAAGCATTTTTGGGGAAACATGAAAGGGGCGTAGCCCATCACCTTCTAACCTGCTGAATTATAGAGCGCAAGGAGGGCTCGATAAAAGATGCAGCCAGTAAAAATATGGCAACTAATGCTATATGTACAAAATACATCCAGATTGCCGGCAGGTTTCCGGTGAGTATGCTTAGCAAATGGATACCGATTGCAATGGTGATGAGCAGGCCAATTCTACTGATATTGTAAGGTATTTTATAATGTTTTTGACCGGTCAGATAAGAGAGAAGGGCAATTGAAAAATAGCATACCAGGGTGGCCCATGCCGCACCCTGATATCCAAACAGCGGAATCCACCATATATTCAGGCCAAGGGTGATGCATGCCCCGATAATTGCAAACCATGCACCATAATGTGTTTTAGCTCTTATTTTATACCAGATAGAGAGATTCCAGTAAACCCCAAGAAAGAAGTTTGCCAAAAGAAGAACAGGCACAATCGTAATTCCTTCATGGAATTTCGGTCCTATAAAATGTTTTATTACATCAATAAATAAGGTGATAACCAGGAATAAGCTCAACAGGCCAATAACGAAGTAGTTCATGATCTGAGCAAACAATTCCCTGGCATTTTTTTGTGATGCTTGTGCAAAGAAAAATGGTTCGGCGGCAAAGCGGTAGGCCTGCACAAAAATGGTCATCAGCATGGATAGTTTATACACCGCACCGTAAATACCCAGTTGTTCCATGGCAATATCTTCAGGCAGCAGGTATTTCAGCAGCAGTTTATCCAGTGCTTCATTGGCCCATCCGGCCATCCCGGCAACGAGCAGCGGAAGGGCATATATGAGCATTTGCCTCAAGAGGAAAGGGTCCACATTCCATTTTACTCTGATCATTACCGGTGTCAGCATCAGCAAGGTAATGACGGTGGCTGCCAGGTTGGCGATGAATACATAGCCAACACCGATTTGATCGTTATAGACCTTATCAAGCAGCGGCATGAGAGCTTCCGGACCATTTTCAATAAGCCAGGGGCATAATACGAGGAAAAACAGCACCAGCCCGATGTTGACAATGATCCCGGTGAGCCTGGTTACAGCGAAGCGCCAGGGACGGTTTTGTGCCCTCAGCCTGGCGTAGGGAATGGCGGCAATGGCATCAAGTCCAACGATAAATGCCAGTAAAACAATATAGTAAACATTGTCCGGATACCGCATGGCCTCAGCAAGCGGAACCCTGAAGCCGGTGGTAAGGATTATAAACAGAGAAGATGTAAGGATAACTGAAAGGAAGGCTGTGCTGAAAACGGTGTCTTTGTTGTTGTTCTTGTTTTCAGAAAACCGGAACAAAGCCGTTTCCATTCCATAAGTAAGTACAATAAGCAGGAATGCCACATACACGTACATTTCTGTGACTATACCATACTCTTCCGGTATAAAAACGCGGGTATAAAGGGGTACCAGCAGGAAGTTGATTATCCGTCCAAGGATATTGCTAAGACCATAAATGGCCGTTTGTCCTGCCAGGCGCCTCAGGGGGTTCACTTTTCCGGTAATAGGAACTATTGATTGGCTTCTTCCTGCGCACGCATTTTAGCCTTCCACTCCTGGTAGGTGCGTTCAAAATATTCAGCTTCGTTTACACGCAACCATGTGCCATATTTGACATAGTCAGGAATTTTACCGCCTTTGGATTTCTTTTTTTCTTCCGGAATGCCCTTCTGGTTCAAATGGCGCTCATAGGCGATTTTGCTTGGTCTGTCTTCTTTTCTATTCATGCCTCATATGTGTTTTGCTGCCTTCATTATGCATAAGAGAAAAGTGTGTTTGGCAGCCAGTGGTGAATAAAAGTAGTATTGTAGCCCCGACAGGAATCGAACCTGTATCTAAAGTTTAGGAAACTTCCATTCTATCCGTTGAACTACGGGGCCAAATCAGGTGCAAATATATGCAGTTTTTTTAAATTTTAAAAATCAGAACGCCAAAAGATGGATTGTGGGTGGCATCTTTTCGATTAAATATCGTTTTCAGGCAGACCATTACATATTGTAGTCCGCTCAAAAAGTATACCGGGAGGGTAATTTTTTGGACATTCTTTTTTTCGGGATATTCTCAGCCTTGGTGAAGTGACGAAATAATCAGACAGTCATATTGTTAGGGGGTCAGGAAACGACACTCCCGTCTTCGATGTCTTTTTCCGGCGTTAAAAAAACCAGCTTTCCATCATTGTTTTCGGCCATCAGTAGCATTCCATGGGATTCAATACCCTTGATTTTCCTCGGTTTGAGGTTTGCCAGCCACAACACTTTTCTGCCTGTCATGGTTTCCGGCTGGTAGTGTTCTGCTATTCCTGACACGATGGTATATTCACCGGAACCGGCGTCAATGATGAGTTTCATCAGCTTTTTTGTTTTCGGCACTTTTTCTGCTTGCCGAACGGTGGCAATACGGATATCCAGTTTGCCAAAATCCTCAAAATCAATGGGGTCTTTATATGGAACATATTGGTTTCCGGAATTGTTGTTTTGGCGTGTTTGCAGTAAGCGGTCGATTTGTTCCTGAATTTGCGGATCTTCGATTTTCTCGAACAGCAATTCCGGTTTGTTGATGGTATGCCCCGGTGGCAAGAAGTTTGTAACTCCCCCATCCTGCCACGTTTCCCTGTGGATATTTAACATGCTTTGCATTTTTTTGGCAGTAAAGGGGAGAAAGGGCGATGACAACACGGACAGGCTTGCACAAATTTGCAGGCTCACATTGATGATGGTTTTCACTTTTTCAGGATTTTCTTTGATCAGCTTCCACGGTTCGTTTTCTGTGAGATAGCGGTTGCCAAGGCGGGCAAGGTTCATCATTTGTGACAATGCTTCCCTGAAACGGTATTTTTCAATGTTGTCGCCGATAACACCGGGAAATTCTCTGATGCTCTCCAATGTTTTCAGGTCGGCATCGGACGGGTCGATGATTTCCGGCACTTTGCCGTCGTAATATTTATGTGTAAGCACGAGTGTTCTGTTGACAAAGTTGCCCAATACGGCCAACAGTTCATTGTTGTTTCTGGCTTGCAGGTCTTTCCAGGTAAAATCATTGTCTTTGGCTTCCGGGGCGGCGGCACAGAGCACATAACGCAACACATCCTGCTTGCCGGGGAAGTCTTCCATGAATGAGTGCAACCAAACGGCCCAGTTTCTGGAGGTAGAAATCTTATCCCCCTCGAGGTTCAGGAACTCGTTTGCCGGCACATTATCCGGCAGAATATATGAACCTTCTGCGTGAAGCATTACGGGAAAGATGATACAATGGAAGACGATATTGTCCTTTCCGATAAAATGTACCAGTTTGCTGTCGGGGTCCTGCCAGTATTTTTTCCAGTCGTTGCCGGTTTCCAATGCCCATTCACGCGTGGCGGAAATATAGCCGATGGGTGCGTCGAACCACACATACAACACTTTCCCTTCGGTGTTTTCCAGGGGAAGCTTAACACCCCAGTCGAGGTCGCGTGTCACGGCACGTGGCTGAAGGCCCTGGTCAATCCATGATTTGCATTGTCCATACACATTGGGCTTCCAGTCATCTTTATGTGACTCCAGTATCCAGTCCCGAAGCATTCCTTCATAATTGCCGAGGGGTAAATACCAGTGACGTGTTTTCTTCATTACCGGCTTGTTGCCACTCAGGGTGGATTTGGGGTTAATCAGGTCTGTGGGGCTCAGGCTTGTACCGCAGTTTTCGCATTGGTCGCCATAAGCCTTTTCATAGCCGCAGTGGGGGCATGTGCCGGTTATATACCTGTCTGCCAAAAACTGCCGGTTTTCTTCGTCAAAGTATTGTTCTGTTTCCTTTTCTATAAAAACATTTTTGTCGTAGAGGGTTTTAAAGATGCCGGCAGCCGTTTCGTGGTGTATGGGCGCGGAGGTTCTGCTATACACATCAAAGCTTATCCCGAACTCCCGGAATGATTCTTTTATCAGCGTGTGATACTTGTCAACCACTTGCTGGGGTGTGGTTCTTTCCTGGCGTGCTTTAATGGTAATTGGCACACCGTGTTCGTCGCTTCCGCAAATAAAAACCACATCTTCTCCTTTCATCCTCAGGTAACGGGTGTAAATATCTGCGGGTACATATACACCGGCGAGGTGACCGATATGGATAGGTCCGTTGGCATAGGGCAAGGCGGCTGTTACTGTGTGTCTTTTGTATTTTCGGGTATTTCTGTTTGTCATTTTTTTGTTTTTATTGTGATGGTGCTTTATACACCAACATGTTCATGCTCGGGAGTTTAATCGTGCAAAGGTAGTAAATGTTGCGGAGCCCTGGAGCCAAATCTGCCTGTCTGGAAAGAAAGTATTAACTTTGCATAGATAAAATGACATCATGGCATGATGCTTTGCTGTATTGAATTATTCATATAACATGTTAGCTGGCGTGCATCTCAGCGGTTAATTTGTGGATCATGCATGCCAAACCATCCATGCTTTGAGCAATAAGTTATGCATTGGTGCGGAGGTAGTTTTTTTGATAATCTTTTTGAAAACAGTATATAATTATGGATATACAATCCATCAAACAACGATTTGGCATTATCGGCCATTCACCCAGGCTTGACCGGGCCATTGACGTGGCGCGTCAGGTTGCGCCTACCGATATTACTGTTTTGATTACGGGTGAGAGTGGCACCGGCAAGGAGGCTTTCCCCAAGATCATTCATCAGTTGAGTGCACGCAAACACGGG
>SKTQ01000024.1 GCA_007122505.1 Bacteroidales bacterium
CCGTTTTCCACCGATTCGCGATCACGCATACGGTAGGTCATATCAAGCTCCGGACAGTAAAAATTATTGTTCACAATCCCGTGATTGTCAGGATATAAACCGGTAGCCATGGTATAATGATTGGGGAAGGTATTGCTTGGGAATGCAGGGATCACATATTCGGCAATTACCCCGTTTTGCGCGATATAGTCCAGGTTAGGTGTGGCAACCCTGCCGGCATAATCCCAGCGAAACCCGTCCATGGATAGCACCACTACATAGGTGTCATCCGGGTTTCCGCCCGGTTGTTGAGTCCTGGATTGAAAACCGGTAACCAAAACCAATACACCAATAACCAGCAGACTTGCTACCAGCAAATTCTTTTTTTGAAAGTTCATGGCCATTTGAAAATTAATTTGTGTTTGGCAAAAATACGCTTTTTTGCGGTTTGGATTCCGGGAAGGCAAATGTTTGTACCTTTGCAATGCTATGGCTGCAAAACATGCTGAACAGATATGTCATCCCGGCGTCGTTGAGAAAATTGAAGCGCCCGTTGTGTTCGTAAAGATCGAAGCACAGGCAGCTTGCGGACATTGTCGTGCCAAAAGCCATTGTGGCATGGTTGAATCGGTGGACAAGATCGTAGAGGTAAATACCGGCCGGGCTGCTGATTTTTCCATTGGCCAAAGGGTAGATGTTGTACTTGAGCGGTCTCTGGGTTACAGGGCACTCCTCATGGGATATATGTTGCCTTTTCTCATCATGCTGATTAGTTTATTTGCCATGTATTTCCTTAGCCGGAATGAAGCCATTTCAGCCCTGGTGGCCATTGCCATGATAATCCCCTATTATGCGCTTTTATACCATTTCAGGGACCGGTTGCGGGAAACTTTTCATTTTTCTGTAAAAGCCCGTTCAACCAATTAATTGCAGCCATTTGTCACTTCCTTCCCAAGCAAATTTATATCTATTCTAAACAAGAATATACCCTGCTGACTATCAGTGTTTTTTATTTTCTATTCATATTGAAGAATTCTTATATAATTGAATATCAGAACTTTGAAATTATGCAAAAATGACCATCCTTTCTCCCTGTATTTCATTATGTTTTCTATTTTTGCCCATTGTTGGGTGATTATAACTTAACAACGCTGTAGTTTACCATTTGTAAACTTCTTCATTCACTAACAAAACCCTGATGCAGTGAGCGACTTACTAAATGAAATCACCTTATTTTCAGTAGTTTCCCTGGGGGCCATTGGTGGTGTGGCTGCAATCATCCTTTTCCTTGTGGCGCAAAAGTTCAAGGTTATTGAAGATCCGCGCATTGATGAAGTAGAGAATTTATTGCCTGGTGCCAATTGCGGTGGATGCGGGCTGGCCGGTTGCCGGGCACTCGCTGAAGCCATCGTGAAGGCAGAAAGCCTGGAAGGATTTAGTTGTCCTCCCGGAGGAAGTGACGTGATGCAGGACATAGCAGAAGCCATGGGCTGGGCAGCCGGTGAGTCAACGCCTATGATAGCTGTTGTGCGGTGCAATGGCACCCGTGATCTGGCTCCGCCAAAAGTGCGCTACGACAGTGCTACAACCTGCGCCTTTGCACATGCACTGTTTGCCGGTGAAGGAGGTTGCCCCTTCGGATGTCTCGGTTGCGGCGATTGTGTGCTTGCCTGTGCTTTTGATGCCATGTATATGGATAAAGAAACCGGTTTGCCTGTTATTATCGATGAGAAATGTGTGGCATGCGCTGCCTGCGTAAAAGAATGCCCACGCAACATCATCGAAATGAGAAAAAAAGGGAAGAAAGACAGACGAATATTTGTGTCCTGTATCAATGAAGAAAAGGGAGGCGTCGCCAGGAAAAACTGCAAAGTGGCATGCATCGGTTGCGGAAAGTGCATGAAAGAGTGTAAGTTCGACGCCATCACTCTGGAAAACAACCTGGCATACATCGATTTTGAGAAATGTACACTGTGTAGAAAGTGTCCGCCCGTATGTCCGACGAATGCCATTCATGAGCTTAACTTCCCTGTCCGTAAACAAAAACCGGCAGAAACAGTGGAAAGTTAACCAGGGCACAAAAACACACCCGGGCTATGGGTATGCAGCATAAAACAAAAAGCATAAAACATCTAAACATACTGTAGATGGAGAAACTGAAAACCTTTGTTATGGGAGGTGTCCATCCTCCGGAAAATAAGCTGGCAGAAAAACAATCCATCATACGTCTGGATCCACCCGACTCAGTGGCCATACCACTGTCACAGCATTTGGGAGTTCCCGCAAAACCTGTCGTCAATAAAGGCGATGAGGTCCTTACCGGTCAACTGATCGCAAAAGGAGAAGCATTTATTTCCGCCAACATCCATGCTTCTGTATCAGGAAAAGTAACCAAAATCGATGCTGTGATCGATACCAGCGGATACAGAAAAACAGCCATTCTGATCAACACCGTAGGAGATAATTGGAGCAACGGTATTGACCAGGATGAAAGCCTGGTTACCGATTATGATCTGGACCCCAAAGAAATCACTAAGCGAATTCAGGAGAATGGAGTTGTGGGTATGGGGGGAGCAACCTTTCCATCTCACGTGAAAATGATGGTTCCCAAGGGCAAAAAAGCTGAGTATCTGATTATCAACGGTGTTGAATGTGAGCCCTGTCTGACTGCAGACCATCGGCTGATGTTGGAAAAAGGGGAGGAGATCATGGTGGGAATAAGCCTGCAAATGAAAGCACTGGGGGTTGATAAAGCCATCATTGGCATAGAGGATAACAAAGCAGATGCCCTGGAACACCTGGGACGCCTTGCCGGGAAATATCCGGGAATCAGCGTGCAGGGGCTCAAGGTAAAATATCCTCAAGGAGCTGAAAAACAACTAATCAAGGCATTGGTCAACAGAGAGGTGCCTTCAGGAAAGTTGCCCATCGAAGTAGGATGCGTTGTCCACAATGTAGGAACATCCTTTGCCGTATATGAAGCAGTGCTGAAAAACAAACCGCTGGTAGAGCGTGTGGTTACTGTCAGTGGTACATCGGTTAAAAAACCAGGCAATTTCATGGTGCGTATCGGAACCCCGGTTATGGCGCTGATCGAAGCTGCCGGCGGTTTACCTGAAGACACGGGCAAGGTGATAAACGGTGGTCCCATGATGGGAAAAGCGCTCAACGATCTGCAAGTGCCCGTCACCAAAGGGACATCCGGTATCCTGATTTTTACCGAAGCAGAGTCAAAAAGGCCGCAGGAGCTGAACTGTATCCGTTGTGCCCGCTGCCTGACCATATGTCCCATGGGTCTCGAACCGTATCTGCTTGCCCAGCTGGCCGACAAAAAACGCCTGGAAGAGTGTGAAGATGAGCGAATCATGGACTGCATGGAATGCGGATCCTGCCTGTATATATGCCCGTCGGGAAAACCTCTGCTTGACCATATCAGGGTAGGGAAGAACCGTGTGGGGAAGATGATTAGGGAACGTGCAGGGTAGTGTTTAGTAAGAAGTAAGAAGTAAGAAGTAAGAAGTAAGAAGTAGGAAGTAAGCAGAAAAGAAAGTAGGGACAGGGCTTGACCTGTCCAAAGATAGAAACTTTGCGTCCTTTGCGTCTTTGCGGTTAAAAAATTAACCGCAATCAGCTGTTGCTCTTTTTTCCTCGCGAAGAGCGCAAAGAAAAAAACACACAAAAAACGCAAAGAAATGACCAAAGCTCAACCTAATTTCAGCTTCTTAACCTTTTGACATTTAGACTTTTTGACTTTTTGACCTTTAACATTCATACAAAATATGACCAAATGAAAGTTTTGACAGTATCGGGTTCACCCCATTTTCATGCGGAAGAGTCGGTGAGTAAGATCATGTATGGTGTGGTTTTTTCACTGATACCGGCCATGCTTGTATCGTTCTACTTTTTCGGGCTTGGTGCAATCGTGGTCAC
>SKTQ01000042.1 GCA_007122505.1 Bacteroidales bacterium
AAAGAGCAAAAGCGGATTGCGGTTGTTTTTTTCACCGCAAAGACGCAGAGCACGCAAAGAAAATGTACCAATTTATCAATTTATCAATGTGCAAATTTGCAAATGTGCAAATGTACAAATGTACAAATAACGGTCCTTTGCGCTTTTTGCGTGATTCAACTTTTGCGGCCTTTGCGAGAAATAAAATGTTTCACGCAAAGCCCGCAAAGCACTGCTTACTACCTACTTTCTACTTCTTACTCTTTCTCTCAACTCCCAGCTCTCAGATCCCAGCTCTCAGATCCCAGCTCCCAGCTCCCAGCTCCCAGCTCCCAGCCCTCATCCCAAATCTTCTTCTTTCTCTTAAGTCCCTTAAGTCCCTTAAGTCCCTATAGTCCCTTAAGTCTCCCCCATCTCTCAGCTCTCAGCTCCCAGCTCCCAGCTCTCAGCTCCCAGCTCTCAGCTCCCAGCTCCCAGCTCTCATCTCCCACAAATCCCCCTGTGTGTCAAAAAACCCTTTCATGGTTGTTTCATATAATTGAGATAGGGCAAATTGTGCACATGAAAAAGTTAGATAAAAAGAATTACATCCATTTTCTCTTTCTGAAATAATACAGCATCCCGACAAAAAGGAACAGCATTAAACCCATTACGGCCGGATACGCCCACGGCCAGGCAAGCTCCGGCATATATTCAAAGTTCATTCCGTAAATCCCCACAATAAAAGTGAGAGGAATGAAAAGCGTGGCTACGATCGTCAGAACCTTCATCACCTGGTTGGTCCTGTTGCCAATATTAGACAAATATATATCCATCAGTCCTGCGTTGATTTCACGCAAAAGTTCAACGTTATCAATGATTTGTATAGCATGGTCATACACATCACGGATAAACAACCGTGTGGATTTCTCCAGAAGCGGTGATTCTGATTTCTCAAACTGGCTGACCATTTCCCGCAGCGGCCAGGCAGCGCGACGAACATTAAGCAGGGTGCGCTTAACGTCATGAATGGCAGAAACAGCTTCCTTACCCGGATTAACCAGCACAGCTTCTTCGTTTTCGTCAATGCGGTCGCTGATCTGCTCCAGAATGGCAAAAAACTGATCAACAATGATGTCCAGCAAGGCATAAGCCAGGTAGTCGGCTTGCATTTTTCTGATCCTTCCCTTCCCCTGGCGAATTCTTTCGCGCAATGGGTCAAAAACATCTCCGGGTGCTTCCTGGAAGGTGATCAGGAAACCTTTACCAAAAATCAGGCTTATTTGCTCCCAGCTTACGGTTTTGTCTTCCTTTTGGATGAAAAACATTTTCATGGGAAGAAATAAAAAATGCCCGTGATCCTCAAATTTCGGCCTTTGATCTGTATTTAATATATCTTCAAGAACCAGGTTGTGGATATTGAAATGCGCGCCTGCCTGGCGCAAAAGGTCTGTATCGTGTAACCCGTGGATATTGATCCAGACAATACTTTCAGGCCTGGGAGGTTGTTGAGCAAAAGCTTCAAAAGTATCAAACTCTTTTTCAGAAAATTGTTCTGCATCATATTGAATTACGCTGAGGCGAACGGTTTCAGCCTTTCTCTCACCTATATGCATCAGGGTTCCGGGTGGAAGACCTGTTTTTCTTGATCGTTTCATAAAAAAATCTTTCATCCCTTTTGGCCAAACTCAGGTTACAGCTGGTTTTTTGAAAAATGCTTGCAACATCATTCGGGAGCGGTTAATGCAATACTCAATTATCCGGATGGTTTAGGTTTCTCTTTTTTAAACAGGCAATCATTAACGCTGCCAATACTTTCCTCGTTTTCGCAAAGAACCACCAGTTTATCGTGGGGTTCAATTACGGTGGATCCGTTTGGAGTAATGTACTCTTCTTTGCGTTTGATCATTGCAATGATGGCGGTACGGGGGAAACCCAAGTCAACAACCTGTTTTCCGGCCGCATAACAATCCGGTCTAATAACGATTTCTTTCATTACCGCCTTTGGCGAATCCGTGACAAATTTCTCCACCGCTGACACAGGTTTTACTCTTTCAGGCAGAGCCACATGCAGCCATCTGGCCACATGGTTTAGGGTGGTTCCTTGAATAATAACGGAAGTAACGGAAATGAAAAATACGATATTGAATATAAAGTTTGCATTTTCAATTCCTGCAAGCAGCGGGTATGTGGCAAATACGATAGGAACTGCTCCCCTCAAACCAACCCAGGAAATATACATTTTCCTGCGAAGTTCCATCCGAAAAAGCAAAAGACTGATAAAAACACTTAAAGGTCGGGCAATAATGATCAAAAACAATGAAATGATCAAACCGATACCAATAACCGGAACAATTTGTGAAGGAAATACCAGTAAACCAAGGGTAAGGAACAAGACTATCTGCATAAGCCACGCCAAACCATCGAACACCCTCATAATTGTTTTCTTATGGATCAGGTCCTGGTTGCCAAGATATACCGCACATATGTAAATGGCTAAAAAGCCATTGCCGCCCAGGAAATCAGTGGCAGAGAAAGTGATGAACATCAAAGCAATAACCAGCACAGGATACAAGCCTTCAAAGCCAAGATGAATTCTGTTGATGATGATTTTGCTTAACCTTCCGAATGCGAAACCGGCTATTCCACCCAATACCATCTGTAATAAAAACAAAGGTACAATTGATAAGAAGCCCTGATCGGGGTTTAAAACCAGTGTCAAAAAGACAATGGTCAGCACGTATGCCATCGGATCATTGCTACCGCTTTCCAACTCAAGTGTTGATCTGAGATTTCCTTTTAATGCCAGGCTTTTTGATCGCAGAATGGAAAAAACGGCTGCAGCATCGGTTGAAGAAACAATGGACCCCAATAACATGCTCTCATAAATGGTTAGGTCCGTAACAAGCCAGACAAAAGTCCCGAGAGACAGGGCAGTCAACAATACACCCAAAGTCGATAGAGCAAATCCTTTTTTTTGTATGGTTTTAACGGATGACCAATCGGTATCAAGTCCACCCGAAAACAATATGAAGTTCAATGAAACAATACCAATAAATTGTGCTACCTTGGGATCATCAAAACGTATGCCTCCAATGCCGTCGGAGCCGGCCAGCATTCCAATTCCAAGAAATAACAATAAGGTGGGAACACCAAATCTGTAGGAGGTTTTACCGGCAACAATACTAATGAAAAGTAGTATAGATCCAACCAGAAGGATGTTTTCAGTAGTTAAATTCATATCTATTCGTTAACAATCATAACAGATCGGATGTTCAGCAATGCATGTCATACATTTTTCAATATTGCAATGCTGGCAAATATTCCTGGCTTCGCGAATACAGCTTGATACCGGACATATGCTTATTTACCAAAAATAATAATTTTTTTGCAAGTAAGAAGCTTTCTTTTCCGGCCTGCATTATTCATGCTTTTAATTTGTGTAAGATGCAAGGCGTGGAAATCTGCAGGCATGGTATTCCAGAACAAGGCTTTCGTAACGAAACAGATGACCTGAAGCAAAGGCACTTGTAAATAGCAAACAAATTGAGTTTTTGCAAGATGTTGTCCTCATTTTCATTTAATCAATCAGATAAAGCAATTTGTTGGCTTTTTGTGAATAATGAATGCTTGGCAATAAATGAGCCATATGGTATTTTTTTTATACTTTTAGGCCCAGATTTATTATTTACCAGACTTTTTTTATTATGCTAAAAAGATTTTTATATCCGGCCATTATCGGATTATTTTTTTTGATGGGATGTTCAACCATCAGGCCCTCGGCAGAAAAAGAACCTGCACAGCAGAGACCTTCCAAAACCAATTATGAGAAACTGTTTGATGGAGCAGACTTCATGGAAGAAGGCTTGTTTACTGTATTGATGAAGGATAACAAGCTGTATTTTGAGATTCCCCTGGCGGAGACAAACCG
>SKTQ01000186.1 GCA_007122505.1 Bacteroidales bacterium
AAAGAGATTGATAAAGCTGAAAAGCTGAAAAAAGAATACTTCACAGAAAAATATGGAGGATAACGCAATGAAAAATATAACCAACTTCGAAGATTTACTAAAAGAAAAATATGGAGCGAAAGGGACTCCGGAGAGAGATAAGTTTGACACTGACTCTTTAGCTTTTAGACTTGGAGTAATGTTAAAAGAAGCCAGAAAAGAGGCAAAAGTAACACAGGAGGAGCTTGCAAAGAGGACAGGTACTAAGAAAAGTTATATTTCAAGAATTGAGAGAGGGCAGAGTGATATTCAATTCTCAACCTACTACAGACTGATTGAAATAGGATTAGGGAGACATTTAAATATATCGATTGGATGATAAAGCTACAGCAGGCAAAGTGTTTATGCCATAAGGCCTTCAATCGGGATTCAAGCGTTGTAATCCGCTCGAGCTTCCGTATCGGTGGGACTGGAAGTAGCTCGTAATTCCTTACTGCACGTACACTCGGCCGAAAGCAGGATACTATTATTCTTCCCTGGCTTTAAAATGCATCTCAAGCAGGCGGGCCACATATTTTCCGATCACATCAAACTCCAGATTTACAACAGAACCGGGCTTGAAATTGCGGAAATTGGTTACCTCATAAGTATAAGGGATAATAGCAACGGAGAACATATTCGGTTCAGAGTCAACCACGGTGAGGCTTACTCCGTTTACAGAAACAGATCCCTTTTCGACAGTAATGTTTTTCGGACCCGGATCATATTCAAAATAAAACTTCCAGCTTCCGTCCAGCTCTTCAACTTTAGTACAAACAGCGGTCTGGTCCACGTGGCCTTGTACAATGTGTCCGTCCAAGCGGTCATCGGCACGCATACAGCGCTCAAGGTTTACCTCGTAGCCCACCTCCCAGGTACGCATATTTGTCTTGTCGAGGGTTTCCTGAATGGCGGTGAGGGTGTATTGATTCTTCTCTTTGTCAACATCTACGGTGGTCAGACAAACGCCATCGTGGGATACACTCTGATCCACCTTCAATTCTTTGGCGATAGGTGTTTCAATGGTGAAATGAATATTGCCGCGGTCTCTCACAATTTTTGCAACCTTGCCGGTTGTTTCAACAATTCCTGTAAACATAAGTGTCTTTTTTTAATGATTGTCAGATGCAAATGTAGTGGTTTTTAAGAAAACCGGCAGGGAAAATCCTAAAGGGCCTGAACACCGGCATCCAAACAAATAAAAAAGAAAACAGGGATATTTCAGCCCAACATCCGGGTTGAATTGCATACTTTTGCAGTTCACTAAAAACAGACTTTTTATGAAAACATATGATCCCGCAACCAGTATTCAGGACTTGCTGCAGTTTGGCGAGTTTGGCGACGTAAATCCTTCCATTACCGATTCGGCAACCTATACGTTTATGGAGGCCAAAACCATGGTTGACACTTTTCATGGAGAGCAGGAAGGATGCTTTCTGTATTCCAGGCACTGGAACCCCTCCAACAAATACCTGGCGGATGCGCTGGCTGCCATGGAAGGCACGGAAAGTGCATGGGTTACCGCTTCCGGCATGAGTGCCATTACCACGGCCATTTTGCAGTTATGCAACACCGGCGACCACATTGTGTCCAGCATTACCACTTACGGTGGCACATTTGCGTTTTTGGCCAATTATCTAAAAAAATTCAATATTGAAGTGTCATTTGTGGATATCACGAACACGGAAAAGGTTGAAGAGGCGATCCGTGAAAACACGAAGCTTATCTACACGGAATCCGTTACAAACCCGATGCTCCAGGTTTCCGATCTGCCCACCCTGTCGGTTATTGCCAGAAAGCATGGCGTAAAGTTGCTGGTTGACAACACCTTTACACCCATGATCATCCAGCCCTCGGCGCTCGGTGCCGATATTGTGCTTTACAGCCTTACCAAATTCGTGAATGGGAAAAATGACTGTGTGGCCGGTGCCATTTGCGCAGACAAATCTTTTGTGGACGCCATCTCTGATGTCAATACCGGGTCTGCCATGTTGCTGGGACCGATTCTTGATCCGTTACGCTCATCGTCCATACACAAAAACCTGCACACGCTCCACATCAGGATGCAGCAGCACAGCAAAAACGGGATGTACCTTGCGGAGAAGTTCAGGGAAACGGGGCTGCGGGTAATTTATCCGGGACTTCCGGATCATCCGCAGCATGCGCTCATGAAAAAACTTATGCATCCTGATTTCGGGTTTGGCGGCATGATCGCCATCGACTTCGGCACTTCCCAAAAAGCCGCTGAACTCATGGAAAAAATGCAACAGGAAGGCATAGGATACCTTGCTGTGAGCCTGGGATATTTCAAAACGCTGTTCAGCAATTCCGGTAAAAGCACTTCCAGTGAAGTTCCGGATGAGGTACAAAAAGAAATGGGTTTATCGGAGGGTTTGATCCGGTTCTCGGTGGGTTTGGACCATGATATTGAAAGAAGTTGGCAGAAAATTTTGCATTGTTTGAAAATTACCGGAACCATTTAACACTTTTTATTCTTTTTTTTCGTATCTTTCAAAACAAAAACCAAAATTTACAGTTATTCATTTAGACAAAAGACAATAAGCCATCAGGCTATTTATCATATTCTTCATGTTGTTGTTTTGGTTAGTTGATTGGTAGCCCCGGAGTTTTGAAAAGCTCCGGGGTTTTTTTGTGTTTTTTTTCTTTGTTTGGAAAAAACCATTTGAAAGCCATCAGTGTGAATTTACTTCTTCTCACGAACCAAATTCATTCACATCAAAACCAACCAAATTACGCTGTCATAATCGGTTTCAAGTAACTTTCCGTTAATCAAAATAAATATTGTAAATTTGGGAATTCGCCAAAAAGAAAACAACGATTTCATTGTGATTGGTCGATAAATCCGTATAGACGGTATTTTTTGTTTTACATCAAATTTCCGGCTCTTGTATTTTTTTATTGACGACTTTTTTGGAAAATATCGGATAAAATATTATTTGTTTTCAGATATAAATATCAAACCGGATTACATAAAAAAAGAAAGAATTAATACATGGACGGCAAGTCGGTTGATATCATACAGATGCAGATTCAGAAGCTGAAAAGCCTTTTCCCGGAAGTTGTTAGCGAGGGAAAGGTGGACTGGGAGCGGCTGAAAGCCACGCTGGGTGAAGATGTTGCGTTCAGCAACGAACGCTACGTGCTCAATTGGGCAGGCAAAAGCGACGCTTTCAGGGCATTGCAGGCGCCCACCACCGCTACGCTGATACCCGACAGGGATGAGTCTGTCCGCTTCGACGAAACCGGTCATGTGTTTATCGAAGGTGAAAACCTGGAGGTGTTGAAGGTGCTTCAAAAGAGCTATTACGGCAAGGTGAAGATGATCTACATTGATCCGCCTTACAACACAGGAAACGATCATTTTATTTATCCCGATCGTTTTTCGGAGAGCAAGAAAGACTATTTAACGCGGGTGGGCGAAAAGGACGAAGAGGGCTATCTGACCCGTGAGGGATTGTACCGAAAAAATAGCCGCGACAACGGCCACTACCATTCCAATTGGCTCAACATGATGTATCCGCGCCTCTTCCTTGCACGCAACCTGTTGAAAGACGACGGGGTGATTTTTGTTTCCATTGACGACAATGAGGTGCACAACCTGCGGTTGCTAATGAATGAAATTTTTGGGGAGGAGAATTTTGTTGCAGTTTTTCCATGGCGAAAAAGAACAGCTAAAAGTGATGTTCCATTTGGTGTTTCGCAAGATTATGAATGGGTTTTGTGTTACTGCAAGTATTCTTTTCAGGGTGGAGTTGCAATTGAAAGAAAGTATTACCAAACAGATGACTACCCAAATGATAAATGGAGATTAGCTGATTTAACTACTCAAAGAAATGCTTTTGAGAGAC
>SKTQ01000258.1 GCA_007122505.1 Bacteroidales bacterium
CTGTGTTCCTGTGCAGGGTCCATTGTTTTGATGAAAAAAGCCCTGAGGTTTCCGGGGTTAAGCAAACCGTGCTGTAATTGCAGAAATTCTGAACCGCCGCGTTCATGAACATCAAAGCTATATTGATAGCCGAGGCGAAGGTCTCTCAGTCTGTCGAGCATGATGCTTCCACCGCCTCCGTATTTAAGGGTGTTATCACCGAACCCATAAGCTGTAAAACCATTCAGTCGAATTCTTCGGGAGAAACGATCATTGGTACGGAGTGCCATCCCGGGTCTAAAACCTTCGTATTGGTTGTATCTCAGAATCTGGCTTAATTCTGCGTCTATTTTTCCTAATTGCCAGAAACCGCTGAAAAGTGTTTGCAGTCGTTCTATGCGGCCATCAAGGTCATTTTCTCTCGCTACGCTGTCGAGGTAATGGTAGGTATTTAAATCGCGGGCTGTGAGGGTATCCCTGCGGAAGTCGTCCCAGAAAGCATCGTTTTCCACAATTGTTTCAGGAGAAAATTCGATATGAAACGGTGAAAAGTCCCGGCGTGCCAGCGGAGGGTCCACACGGATGTTTTGCAGGTATGTTCTGCCGGTGCCAAAAACATCCAGTCCTTGAATTTGTACTGAACCATCGGCAAAAAACTCAAAATCGGTGTTGAGTTGCACCGGAAACCAGGTGCGGCCATCTATACGCTCATAATTCTGCTGGATTCTTACCCTTGTGTCGCCTTCGGCATTGGCCGGTTCGGCAATAACCGACTGCAAAGCCCAGTTGTCGGTATGGATATACAGCACACCCCGCAGACCTTCAAAATTCCGGCCTTTTGATGGTCTGTAGGATATAATGAAAATGGTATCGTTGTTCACATAAGTTGTGTCTTCAAGCATAAAGAAGTAGCGGCGGGTACTTCCAGGGGCCAGTGGACTCAGGTATTCGTTTCCCAAAATAGCTATATAATCATCATAAAAGGAAAAAGACTGCATTTGCGATATTAATATGGCAAAAATCGGATGTTGTATTCCTGATATGCGTGAAGCAAGAATGGTTTCGTTGGATCGGTTCGGGTAGCGAAATTTGCGTTCGGTAACGGTTTCCATAAGAAAAAAATGGTGATCCTCCAGGTATCTTTCGATCCTGCTTGTGGCGGTGTCAGGCTTCTCGGTTGTTTCCCGGTCGTCGGGCCGGGTAACTTCACCGCTAAAAACAAATTTGTTGTAGGATTCATAGGAGAAAGACCGCAGTTTTTCCGGGTTATTCATGTCCCGGTTGCGTATGGCATTCTCAATGATACGATGTGCCGGGTTTTCACCGGGCAGTACAACCACCTCCTGAAGTTCAATCGGCTTTCGCTGTAATAAAATCAGATGGTTTCTATGCCCATGGTCAGGGGTGTATGTCTTCCTCTCATAGCCCACATAACTCAGCTGCAAAAACCTGACCTCTTCACGGTGCTGAATGGTAAAAAAACCATCGATGTCGGTCATTACGCCGGTGTTGCTGTCATTGATTACCATGTGCACAAATGCAAGGGGCTCCCGCGTATCGGCATCAACTACACGGCCCGACACAATGTTACTTTCTTCTGTCGCCAGGGCGCATACCGAAAAGAGCAAATACCATGAAACTGGCAAGGAAACAAATAACTTCATTGGGTAATATCGTTCTGTTTTCCGGTTTTCGCAATACAACCGGTAATTGTAAATCCGGTTGTATCTGTCATAACCGCAAACTATCATTCCAGCACTCCAAAGATAACAATTTGACTGATGTCGTTCATGTTTTCATTTTACAGAGAAAAATGTATTATTTTTGCATAAATCAAAGAATAAAAAGCTTTGGAAGATCCATCCGAACCTTATTCGTGTACAGTGACCATCCTGGTTGCTTTATCCCAACAGATTTCAACGGAAGCCTTCCTCGGCCTTGGGGTCATGCTTCTGCTTCTTTTTTTCTCTGCCATGGTTTCAGGTTCTGAGATTGCCTTTTTTTCTCTTACCCATAACCATATCGAGTATCTTAGAAAGGGGGAAAAGAAAATCCACAGGAAAACGCTTGCTTTGCTGGAGCGTCCCAATACATTGCTGGCCACAATATTGATTGCCAACAATGTGATCAATATTGCCATCATTATATTGTCGACCATGGTGTTCCGGGCCTTTTTCACCCTGGAAATCCCCGGGGTGCTTGCTTTTATTTTGCAGGTTGCCCTGGTTACCTTCCTGATTTTGCTGTTTGCAGAAGTGTTGCCGAAGATATATGCATCCCGCTATCCACAGCGCTTTTCTGAGAAGATGACTGCGCCGCTGCTGGTGTTGCGGAAATTTTTTCAGCCGTTGAGCAACCTGCTTGTAAAATCCACAAAGCTGATTGACAAGCGCATGGAGAAGAAGAGACCTAAGATCAGCATGCATGAGTTGTCGCACGCACTGGAAATCACAAGTGATGAAGGAACTACTGAGGAAGATAAGCAGTTGCTTAGGGGCATCGTTCGGTTTGGCAACATATACGTTCGTGAGATCATGAAGTCGCGGGTAGATACGGTAGCGGTGGAATATAATACCCCCTTCTCCAGGCTCATAGAAGTTATCAGGGATGCCGGCTACAGTCGCATTCCGGTTTACCGTAACAATTTCGACAATGTGGAGGGTATTCTTTACATCAAGGACTTGCTTCCATACCTGGACAAGGGAACAGACTTTCAATGGCAGAAACTGATCCGCAATGTTTTTTTTGTATTTGAAAGCAAGAGGATCAATGATTTGCTGAAAGAATTCCAGGAAAAGAAAATTCATCTGGCCATCGTGGTTGACGAATATGGCGGAACTTCGGGCCTGATTACCATGGAGGATATTTTGGAGGAAATTGTAGGGGAGATCAATGATGAATTTGATATGGAGCAGGCCATCTATTCAAAGCTGGACAACAACACCTTTGTATTTGAAGGTAAAACCCTGCTCAAGGATTTCTGCAAAATCACGGGAGTGGAAGATGATATTTTTAATGAAGCAAGGGGTGAAGCAGATACCCTGGCCGGTCTGATTTTGGAAATTGAACAGGAAATTCCTTTTAAGGGAGCCAAAATAAAAGCAGGGATTTTTGAGTTTGAAATAGAAAGCGTTGATAAACGGCGCATAAAACGGATAAAGGTGTCAATAACTGAATAGGATTATGGGCAGGCTCTTTTTGCTGGTTTTCTTTTTTTCTTTCCTGCTGGTTTGTTGTAAAAGTCCTGATACTCCCTTACCCAGGGCATATTTTCGCATTGCATTGCCTGAAAAAGACTACAGGTACTTTGACGAAGGTTTTCCTTATTCATTTGCTTATCCCGTTTATGCCGGGGTGTTGCCCGATACACGTGAAACGGCTGAACCCTATTGGTCTGATATTGTTTACCCGGAATTCAGTGGGCGTATACATTTGAGCTACAAGCCTGTAGCTGGGCAAAGGGAGTTGTTCGGGCTATTTGAGGATGCGCGTACTTTTGTGCACAGGCATATCCCTAAAGCTACCGCCATACGCGAAGAGGTGATCGTGTATCCGGACAGAAGGGTTTACGGGATGCTCTATCATATCAGGGGCAAGGAAGCGGCTTCACCCATACAGTTTTATCTCACCGACAGCCTGGATCATTTTTTACGGGGGGCTTTATATTTTCACGTAAGACCCAATAACGACTCACTGGCACCGGTGATTGAATTCATAGAAGAGGATATCCGGCACTTGTTTTACACCCTTGAGTGGCAATGACACCATGATGTTTGCAATCACCGGTTTCATCCGCAAATGAATCGCCTGCCATACTAAATCGATGTCATTCCAATCAATGAATTTCCGGTTTGGTTTCTCAGGAAGCTGGTTTTTCATCAGACAGCATGTTTTGGGCTGTGCTGATCTCTACAAATGAGGGGCCGGCCTTTTTCCCGAAGTTGCCTGCGAGCACTACGATCAGATCTTTTGGTTGAATCTCTTTGCGGTCGATCAGCCGGGTGAGTGTGGCCTGGATAAATTCTTTTTTTGACAGTTCCACATCCATATAATCTGCCATAACACCGTAATTCAGAGCTAGTTCACGCATTACTCCCGGGTCATAGCATTGGGCATAAATGGGTGTCCGGCCGCGGAACGCAGACAAATAGCGGGCTGTTTTTCCGGTGTCGGTATCAGTAATTATCGCTTTTGTATTTAGTTTCTGAATGGAACGCACGGCGGTTTTGGACAAAAAGACAGATATCTGGTTGTCGTGTGGCATTACCTTGCTGTCGATGGAAAAGGTTTTGCTGTTTTCTGCTTCCTTCAGAGTTCTTTTCATCATCATGACCGATTCAACGGCATAGGCACCAAATGCCGTTTCACCGCTTAGCATCACGGCGTCAGTTCCGGAAAATACTGCTGTGGCAATGTCGCTGACCTCCGCTCGTGTGGGCCTTGGGTTTTTGATCATTGAGTGCAACATTTGGGTTGCAATGATGACAGCCTTTTTTCTGCGCATGCATTTTTTTACCATACTTGCCTGCAAACCGGGAATTCTTTCGGCGGGCACTTCAATGGCAAGATCACCGCGGGCAATCATTATGCCATATACATGATCCAGGATTTCATCAATATTATCAACACCCTGCTGATTCTCAATTTTTGCAATGATTTTGATGGGACTGTTGTGTTTGTCAAGGATATCCTGGATGTCCATCACGTCTTTTTTGGTGCGGACGAAAGAATGTGCTATAAAATCCAGCTTGTTTTCAATGGCAAAGTCAACATAGGAGCGATCTTTTTCTGTCAAAGAAGGAAGGTCGATGTCTGTGCCGGGTAAATTGACGCTCTTCCTTGATTTGATCACACCTTCGTTTTCCACGCGGCATATCAGGTAATCTGCATGTTTTTGAACCACCGTGAGGGCGATGTCGCCATCATCGATCATGATCTGTTTCCCTTCTTCCATGAGGTCTACAAAGCCGGGATAATTTACATAGAGGCACTTTTCGCAGCCGGCTTTGCCGGCATGTCCGGAAACCCTGAGCATTTCCCCTTTTTCCACAATCAGGTCAGCCTCAACTTCATTGGTTCGAATCTCGGGACCTTTGGTATCAACCATAACCGGGATTTTGCCCGATACTTTTCTGACATTTTGAATGATCATCATTGTTTGTTCCGGACTCTGATGGGCCGTGTTTACCCTGACCACGTCCATGCCGGCTTCGTAGAGCTCCCTGATGAACTCTACATCACATTTTTTGTCTGATACGGTGGCAACAATTTTCGTTAATTTATCCATAATCCTGTGTATTCCAAAAGTTAAATCATGATGTGCGTTTCCGGCCCCAGTTTGTATTGATGGCCTGATGTCTTGCCGGTTCTATGTATCCGCCGGTCATTGCTGGTTATTTTTTGACCGGGCATTATTCCGGAATAAGTGTGTTGATCATTCGTACCGGAGTGATTCGATGGGGTCAAGAGCGGCAGCTTTTGCTGCGGGATAGTAGCCGGCAATAACACCCACAAGGAAGCATAACGCAATACCGATAAAAATCCAAAGCCAGGGAACAATAAAGGGATTTCCCACCAGAACCGATATGCCGTTTCCTGCCAGAATCCCAAGAATAATACCTGCTACTCCTCCGATTTGACATATGACGATGGCTTCGGAAAGAAATTGTTGTTTGATGACCGCCCTGGTGGCACCCATGGCTTTACGGATACCTATTTCCATGGTACGTTCGGTAACGGATACCAGCATAATGTTCATCAGCCCGATGGCAGCTCCCATCAGGGTGATCAGTCCAATAATGGTGGCGGCAACCGTTACAGTGCGGATATTTTCGATAAAAGCCTGGGCGATATTGTCGCTTTTGGCGATATCAAAACTGTTGGGTTCACCGAACCGTACACCTCGTATAATGCGAAACAAGCCTGTGGCCTCCCCGATGGCATCGTCCACCGACTCCATGTCAACGGTGCTGACATTGATGGTATAATTCATGTTTGGCCTGGAAAAGTTTTGCCTCAGTGTCATGTATGGGATCACACAATTCAGGTCTTCTGAAAAGCCAAACCCGGAACCTTGCTCAGCCAGCACCCCAATTACCTGGTAACGCATATTTGCGATGCTTACGATTGCACCCAGCGGATCGGCATCACCGGGGAACAGGGTTTGGGCTACGTCATTGCCCAGTAACACCACGTCGGCTCCAAACTGCAGCTCTGTGGGAGAAAAGTTTCTGCCTGAAGTCAGTTCAGCACCTGACGTAACCAGGAAATTTTCATCGCTCCCCACTACCCTGATGTTTGGGTTCGTTTCGCGGTTCATATATCTTGCCGTGGCATTTCCGGTGCCAAAAACCGAAATGGACACGTAGGCGGGAAAATCGAACTGTGTTTTGAATGCTATGGCTTCATCATAGGATATGCGTTGGAACACCTGTGTGGGTCCTCCGCCGGGCTGTATACGCATTTCACGGTTGCGGATCGAGAAGCTGTTGGCTCCAAGACGGGCAAAGTTTTCCGTGATGGATAATTTAATGGAATCTATGGCCGTCAGGATTCCGACCAGGGCCATGATACCAAAAGCAATAATCAGTACAGTTAATGAGGCCCGCAGCATATGGCTCCTGATGGATTCGATGGCCAGTTTTATGTTTTCAAATAATACGGTTGTGATGATGCGCATGGCAATACCCCTTAAATCTGTTTTTTACAAAGACTATAATTTGCTTCCAAAAGCCAGATCACCTGCATCCCCAAGACCGGGAACAATATATGCTTTTGCAGTCAATTCATCGTCAATGGCACCGACCCAGAGTGTATAATTATCGTCGGGCATATTCTTTTTCACGTGGTCTATACCCTGTATGCTGGCCAAAATGGATACGATGTGTGTATGCGATGGTTTACCTTTCCGGATAAGCTCTTTGTAGCTCAGTACCATAGAAGCCCCGGTTGCCAGCATCGGGTCATTGATAATCAATGTTTTGTCCTGAAGAGAAGGGCTGGAAAGATACTCTATCTTGATATCAAACCGTCCGTCTTTCCTGTGTTTTCTATAGGCAGAAACAAAAGAGTTTTCGGCTTTGTCAAATGCATTCAGCAAGCCCTGATGAAATGGGAGCCCTGCTCTTAATATGGTTGCAATTACAGGCTGGGAAGTCATTACCTCACAACCGGCCACCCCGAGGCTGGTCACAACCTCTTTTTTTTGCCACTCCATGGTTTTGCTGATCTCGTAAGCGAAGATTTCTCCTGCTCTTTCCATATTGCGCCTGAAGCGCATTGAGTCTCTTTGAATCTCAGCATCGCGCAACTCTGCGATATATTGATTCAATAACGATGAAGTGCTCCCCAGATTCTGAATCATTGACATAGCCCTTTATTTTAAATGTTTTCTGGTTGCCAGGTACAAATTAATGAATGGCTTCAGAAGAACGTTTATTCGATTCAATTTGATGTGTAAAAATACACATTCTTGCGAACCAAACCCACGATAAAATCTTGCGAGGTTTGGATCGGACGATCCCTCAAAGTCGAGTGTAAGTTGTTTTCCGGCATTCTCCCTGATAAAATCGTCTGCCAGGAGACTCATAGCGTTGTTTTTCCGGGCTTCTTGCGTGGCCCCGGAAAAAAGCCAGACGGTTTTGTTGTGGCTGGTAAAAAATATAATGCCTGCACAAAAGTTATTGGTTTCGGAATAGGCACATTTCAATGATACCATTCGCCTGTGAATACCTGCATAGATGATGTGTTTCAGCAACTGGTAGTCATTCTCAGAGAATGGAACGCCACCGGCACCCCTGTTCGCCCGGAAAGCGTTGATAATCTCCTCCGGGCGGCCGTGCTGGGTGATATAGACTCCGCTTTCTTTTGCTTTTTTGATGTTTCTCCGGATATTGCTGCTGTAATTTCCCTGCAGTTGCTCATAGGGTTGAATCAGGTCCAGTTCATAGGTTATACCCCGGCCCGATATGGCTTTGTGATTGTCGGGAAGAGGGTTATGGGTGTTCAGGCTGAACTCTCCAAAGCGAAAGTGGCCCGGAATGGCCCGGATGAACGCATCAATGGTTTCGGATTGCAGGCTGTGTGTACTGAAGACACCCAGTTGCTGAATAAAAAACGGTTGAAAGAGGTAGGTAATCCCTGCTTTTTTCCTGAAAGGGAGTGGCATTACGGCACGATAATCGTCTTCAACCAGGGCATCCCATTTGCGGGCGCACATGTGGAGATACCACGAGTAGCCATAAAAACTACCGTTGATAGCCTTGTCGATGCATTTGTCCCATTTGTCGAGATCAATATTTTCGTGCGTAATATAGCGGATCATTTTGTTGTGTTTTGATGTGTTTTTCCGCGGCGTAATGGTACATTTTTTCATAAAAATGCAACCACCCTTCCGGATCGTTGTCGGCACGCAAAGTGTCGTTGTGCCATAAAGTAACAAAGGTTCCACCCACTTCTTCGGTTTCCCTGATCAATTGCATTACAACCGGCCAGGCTTCTGCAGGCGACAGTCCCATATAATTGCGCAGGGTTCCGTCCATCACTGTCAAAGGCACCACCGTAAGCGGTGTTTCTTTTTCCAGTTCCAGGTCATAAAAGTTATAGGGAGAGGCAATACTAGCCCTGAATCCCGGTCTGCCTGCAAAACCCATGGTGAAGTCAACCCTGATGTCGTGCTTCAGTAAAACCTGGTAGGTTTTAGGCAGGGTCATTTTCAGATAGTGTTGCCTGCTGCAATGGATTTCCTGGTTCATGATTCCTTCGAGCCTGTTGATTTCGTTTTGCAACAATTCCTCTTCCTCATTGGATGCATAGCTTGGATGAATGCCTATGTGGGCGTAATCACCGAGGGTTTTTACCAGGGAAACAAACTTTTTCGAAATGGGTGCAAGGTTTTTGTCGTAAGGGCCATATTCACCGCATAAAAAGAAATAATATGCCTTAATTCCGTATTTTTTGCTCAGCTCCAATTGGTAATCATAGGTGTCGAAGGGGTCTTTTTCTTTTTTCAGGATCACCATAAAACGTTTTTTCAGCGATTGGATATCGATACGGCTCACGGAGCGCATAATGCCAAAAAGGTTGCGAAACAGTGATCTTCCCTGGTAGGCGTATGCTACGTCAATGTCATACGTTGGTACAAAACTGAAGGAAGTTGTTTTGAAGGGATATCCTTGGTGGGCTTGCTGCAGCTTTTTCTTTATGAGGAGTGCATACCTGTTGACGAGGGCAAGGTTATAAAATTTGTTTTTATAGGCGAATGATTCTGAGACCTGGTATCGGTCGTGGGCATCGGTTTGGTGAGGAAGATATTCTTCGTAACGGCTCACCAGGTAAAAGGCAGCGGCAAAAAGATCAAAAGGCAGCGCGTTTTCTGCAGGTTCGGTTACCGGAAACAGGGCAGGCAGATTATCGTACTGCTTTATCCCGGGAAAAAAGAAATGCACACCCCTTTCCCAAAGAAATCCGCTTGCCGGTATATGCATTGTATCCCCGGAGGGGGCTTGTTTGCCATAGCTGATTTTTGGACCGCCAAAACCCTTAAAGCGTTTTTCGTCGTTGGTGCATTCCCAGTCTGCTCCCAGGACATTGCCCAGCAAGAGCCCGGTTATGTATTCTATTCTGCTGCTTATTCTGGGTGTATAAACAAGAATCATGCACGTATGGTTTTCTAAACTGCATGGTAAAGGTACGTTTAAATTTTGTTTTGCAGAATGCAGATACTGAATGATGCCCCTTGTTTTATGGCAATCTGAAAACAGGTTGGGCTGTTTGTGTTTACATCAAACCGGCATCAGCGAAACTAAAGTATGTATTGTTTCCGATGATGAGATGATCCAGAACCAGCAGGTCAAGAAACAGCCCTGCTTCTTTGCATTTCCTGGTGACTTCTTCGTCTTTGCGACTGGGTTGTAACTGTCCGCTGGGGTGGTTGTGACACAGAATGATGGCAGATGCGTTGTTTTCGAGAGCCATTTTGAATATTTTTTTTGGGTCTGCCACTGTAGCTCCAACACTTCCTTCGCTGATACAAATTGTACGAATAACCTGTTTGGCCCTGTTCAGCAGCACAAGCCAGAACTCTTCAAATGGCAGATCTCCGATAATGGGGTCCATGATTTCAAATGCATCCCGGCTGGATCGTATTTCGCTTTTTTTCAGGCTTTCCGACAGCCTTCGCCGGCGGCCTAATTCCATTACGGCCATAATGTTGCTTGCTTTTGCAACCCCGATACCTCTGAATCGCATCAATTCTTTGATGCTCAGTTTGGCCAGTTCCGACAGGTTGTTTGATACGCTGTTCAGGATTTGCCGCGAGACTTCCACTGCGGAGCTGTCGGTGGTTCCCGACCCAATTACAATGGCGAGCAGTTCGGCATCCGAAAGAGCTTTCTGGCTTTTATACACGAGTTTTTCCCTGGGCCGGTCATCTTCAGCCCATGTTTTTATGCTTCGTTTTTCTATGTTTGTATAACGAACAAGGTCATTTTTCATGCGATCAAATTAAAATTTTGGCTAAAATAATCAATGATCACATAAAAAAAAAGACCTTTTTCGGCAAAAGGTCTTTTTTCGCAGCCCGTAGGGGAATCGAACCCCTGCTACCAGGATGAAAACCTGGCGTCCTAACCCCTAGACGAACGGGCCATTAGTGAAATATGCACACAAAAATATATCATTTTTTTATCTGCAAAAAAATGTGCAGCATAAACTGATCTACTGCAAGTTGTTCACAAATTTTGTCAATTTTGACTTCAGGTTTGACGCCTTGTTTTTGTGAATCACTGATTTTTTTGCGAGTCGGTCGATGAGTGATATCACCTTCGGAAGGCTCTCTTCGGCTTCTGTTTTGTTTCCGGTCTTTCTCAACTTCTTGATAGCTGTACGCGTAGATTTGGCGTAGTATCTGTTTCTGAGCCTTTTGGCATTATCGGAACGGATCCTTTTTTTTGCTGACTTGTGGTTTGCCATGATTTGATGTTGCTATTTTTTTGAAAAATTGAATACCCTTGCAGCCCGTAGGGGAATCGAACCCCTGCTACCAGGATGAAAACCTGGCGTCCTAACCCCTAGACGAACGGGCCGTTATCCTTTCTTAAAAAGGAGTGCAAATTTAATCCTTTTTTATAAAATGGCAATAACCACCTCGTTTTTTTCATTAAAAAAAGCTTTTTTCTTTGCCGGAAAGGTTTAAAAGAAGGACAACCCTTAGATAGATAGCTTTCATTTTAAAGCATCATGCGTATAAAAAAGCTGATTTATTCATACTTTACCAGCTCAGCCGGGTTTAAGCGTGCAGCTTTCCATGCATGGGTGATGATTGCAAAAACAGCCACAGTAAAAGCTGAAGCAATACCTGCAAGGAAAGGCAGGATAGTAAGTTCAGTGTAATAAGCAAATCCGCTGAGCCATTCCCCTAAAAAATAAAATGCTAATAGTGATGCCAGCAAACCTGCAATGATAATAAGTATAAAAAACTCCCGTCCGAGAATATATATGATACCTTTTACATCTGCTCCCAGGACTTTGCGGATACCAATTTCCCTTGTTCTTTGCTCGATAGAATAGGCTGATATACCATACAAACCCAGGAACGCTATCAAAATACACAACATGGCAAAACTGGCGAAAAAAATACTCAATATTGTTTGTGAAATATACATTTCGTCAATGATCTGGTCGAGAAAGGAGTATTCAAGCGGATAGCCGGGGCGGAAGATTTGCCATTCTTTTTCAAGAGCTCTGATAGCGGCACCTGTGTTTCTGCCACTTACCCTCAGATTCAGATAAGTAGCCTGGTCTGCAATGGGGTAAATCAATAAGGGCTCAATGGGCCGATGTAGTGATGTGTAGTGAAAGTCTTTGATAACACCCACCACTTTTCGCTCACCGGTAAAAGTGCCATCAGGCCACATAAATTGCATATTTAATGTCTTGCCGATGGGGTTCTCCCAACCGAACAATCTCTGTGCCTCCTGGTTTATCAGCACAGCATTGTGATAATCAGAAGCTATTTCAGGGTCAAATAGTCTGCCTGCTGCCAGCTTCATTCCCATAAAATCAGGATAGTCTGTGTCAACCTGAACAATATTTACCGAAACTCTCATAATATCAGTTTCCCTGACAACTTCCACTGAATTGGAGAAGGTTAACCTTGACGGAAAATAATTTGACAATGAGGCGTTATCGATATACGGACTAGCGAGCAGATTGTTTTTTAACACATGACCACCCTTGCGGCTGTATTTGTCTTTGAGTTCAACCACTATTATGTTTTCACGGGAATAACCCAGGTCCTTGCTATTGATAAATGCAAGCTGCTGCGCTACCACTATCGTGGAAATGATCATAAAAACTGATATCACAAATTGTATGATGATAAGCAGCTTTTTCAGGCCCAGTGATCCCTTGCCCACTGTAAATCTTATATTCAGCACTTTTAACGGTGAGAACTGCGAAAAATAAACTGCCGGATAAGCGCCTGAAATCACTCCGGTTAGCAACGCTATGGCCAGAAACAGAAAGAGCAACCTGCTGTCCTCACCAATGCTAATCGATAGAGGTGTGCCCGTAAGATTATTGATGGAAGGCAGGCTTAATTCAAGAATAAACAATGCCACCAGGAAGGCAAAAACAGAGGTTATAATTGACTCAGAAAAAAGCTGAATCATCAGGTCTCTTTTCCGGGCTCCCATTATTTTTTTTACCCCCATTTCTTTTCCCCTGTTCTGAAACTGGCTTAGTGAAATATTGGTGTAGTTAATGGATGCCAGAACCAGCAGAAAGACACCAATGATAAAAAATATCCTTACCAGTTCGGGACTCATCATCGTAACCGCTCCTGTTTCATTGGTCATTTCATAGCCCAGCTTACTGGTAAGATGGATATCGGCAAGCGGCTGAAAGATCGGTCTGATATCATCAAAAAAGGAAATATCACCGATGTGGGCTTCATAAAGATCTTCCCATTTTTCAGTGATAAAATCGTTTGGATCATAATCTTTTACTGTTTTCACGTAAACCCAAAGCAACCGGCTGTTATGATTATTTTCCATAACCTCCCAATTTACCCCCGGTTGAAAACCTTCTTCAAACAAATGGTCAAGGTGGGGCATGGTTGAAATGGAGAAAAAACCCTGGAACTGCAGATGACTACTGGGCAACGGATCAGAAATTACTGCCGTTACTCTGAAGTTTCCTGCACCTTCAACTTCGATTGTTTTATCCAAAGCCCTTTCATTACCAAAATATCTTTGAGCCATGCTTTGGGTCATTACCATTGAAAAGGGTTCTGTAAGGGCGTTTTCCGCGTTGCCTTCCAGGAAATCAAAATGGAAGAAATCGAAAAAAGTGGAATCAGTTGCAAATACGGTGTTTTCCTGAAAGCTTTTTTCCTCATACCTGTAAATCAGGCTTCTGAAAAAGAAATTGACCGGAAATATCCGAACAAATGAAGTGAACTCAGGTACCTGGTCAACCAGTAATGGACCAAAGGGTACAGAATTCAGGGCTACTTTCTGCCTTTCCCCAGCAAGGGTAATATCTGCACCCACACGGTATATAATTTCATGATCGGGATGATGTTTGTCAAAGCTGGTCTCAAAAATCAGGTAAAGAAAAATGAGCAGGGCAGCAGCCATGCTTAAAGACAGTCCGGTAATATTGAGGATTGTATA
>SKTQ01000088.1 GCA_007122505.1 Bacteroidales bacterium
CTTATTACCTTATTAACAGACATTTATTTAAAGCCAACACAATAAGGTAATAAGGTTTGTATGGAGAGGGGTGCATTCATTTCTACTAAGGTTTTTTGGGTTTCATAAGGTTTTTTCTGTTTATAATTTTGCAAATGTGTTGCTTAGCTTTTCTAGTTGTGTTTAAGCTGCCCTTACAGGGAGCTGGTGTGGTGTTGCCCGCATTTACCCAGGGCGTTGCCACCGGGTTGAATTAATTTGCCCTCAGGGCGTTCCCTGACCCGCCGCAAATCCTCCCAGCTTCTCAGCTCCCAGCTCCCAGCTCCCAGCTCCCAGCTCTCAGCTCTCAGCTCCCAATGTGTCAAAAAAATCCTGTCATAGGCGTTTCATGTATATTGAAATTCCCTGAAAAATCGTAAAAATAAGGATTTTTTGCCGGTGCACCCAGATTTTATATGTGAACTTGCATGAAAGGATTGTTTTTGTAATTTTGCAATATTACAAAAGCCTTGGTGTGGCATTATTCCGGAAAATATATTGTTGGGTATCACCCTCTCCGGGGTACCTTGCTAAGAAGTATTAATCTAACTAAATGATTGTATATGAAATTGTTTCCAGTGATAGCCGAGAATTTTAAAATGGACGGCGGAGCTTGTTTTGGTGTCGTTCCCAAAACCATTTGGGAAAAGTATGTTCAGGCCGATGAAAACAATATGATCCCTCTTGCTTCACGCTGCCTGCTTGCCGATACAGGCGACAGACGGATTCTTGCAGATGTGGGAATGGGAGATAAGCAAAGTGAAAAATTTTTTAGTTTTTACCACCTTTTTGGCAACGACAGCCTTGAGAAATCTCTCGCAGCTCACGGATACAAGCCAGAAGATATTACTGACGTGATCCTCACACATTTGCATTTCGATCATGTGGGAGGTGCCGTTAAATGGGCTGAAGACGGGAAAACCCCTGTGCTCACTTTTCCCAATGCCACCTATTATTGCTCCAAACTTCAGTGGGATACCGCCATGGAGCCAAATCCACGTGAAAAGGCTTCCTACTTCATGGAAAACCTTTTGCCTTTATACGATAGCGGGCATCTTGAATTTATTCACGAAGAAGGACCTTTTTGTGAAGGAGTATATCTGGAAATTAAAAATGGCCATACCCTGGGACAGGTGGTGCCTATATTTGACTATAAAGGCCGAAAAGTAGTATTTATGGCCGATTTTATTGCCTCTGTAGGCAATATCCCCTTGCCCTATATTCCTAGCTTTGATATAGACCCGGTTTTGTCAATGGAAGAAAAGGAGGAGTTCCTGAACAGGGCTGTAGCAAATAACTATGTATTGTTTTTTGAACATGATTACGACAATGAATGCTGTACGGTAAAAGATACCCCGAAGGGCGTCCGGGCTGCAGATATATTTTCCCTCGACCGCCTCTGAGCATTCACATTTTTTCATTTACAATGATGCTTATGGAAGACAAAGCAATCGACTATCACCAGCGCTTCACAAAAATGACCCCGGAGGATATCCTCTCATGGGTTCTGCAACAACATCCAGGAAAGGCCGTTTTCTCCAGCAGTATGGGTGCTGAAGATCAGGTCATCACCCACATGTTGTGCGGTCTTACCTCTAAACCGTCCATTTTTACTCTTGATACTGGTCGCTTGTTTTATGAAACGTATGATCTCATCGATAAAACCAACAAGAGATACGGGATCAAAATCAAGATTATGTTTCCAGACACCGGGCAGGTAGAGCAGATGGTTAATGAAAAAGGGATCAACCTGTTTTATGATAGCGTGGAAAACCGGAAACTTTGTTGCCATATCAGAAAGATCGAACCCCTCAAACGAGCTTTAAAAGGTAATGAAATCTGGATAACCGGTTTGAGAAGGGAGCAGTCACCCACACGCAATGACATGACTTACGCACAATGGGATGCAGCGAATAACATTATTAAAGTCAACCCTTTGTTAGACTGGACAGAAGACCAGGTGTGGGATTATATTCATGCACACAAGGTACCTTACAACTCTCTGCATGACAAAGGATACCCGAGCCTTGGCTGTAAGCCCTGTACCCGGGCACTAGAGCCGGGAGAGGATATCCGTGCCGGACGCTGGTGGTGGGAACAACCCGAAACAAAGGAGTGCGGGCTACACCAAAGCCGACGGAAATAGGAGAGAGATCACTTGGGAGGTATCAGATCGTTTTCAACCATTACGCCTCCGTCGGCTGTAACAATACTTCCTGTAATCCACGAGGCAGCATCTGACAGAAGAAACCTTACCACATTGGATATATCTTCCGGTTTACCAATACGGCCGATTGGATAACGCTTCTGAGCACCGGCAAGCATTTCTTCATATGCATCCTTGTTTTCGAACACCTTGTTATCCATATGTATATGGGTACGGACAAGCCCGGGATTTACCGAGTTAACACGAATGTTGTAAGGTCCCAGGTCGCCGGCCAGGAAACGGGTCAGCATGTCAAGGCCTGCCTTCGACACCGAGTAGGCAACGCTGGTTCCCGGTTTCAATCCGGCCACCGACGAAATGTTCACAACGGAAGCACCTCCGGCATTGCGCAAAAGCGGCAGCAGGGTTTTGGTAAGAATATAGGGCCCGGTCAGATTTACGTCAAGAGTAAATTGCCAGTCCTCAACGCTGATGGTTTCAATGGTGCCCTTGGTAAGAACCCCGGCATTGTTTACTAAGCCGTGGAGCACACCATATTTTTCAGAAAGGTATTCAACCACCCGTGCAGCATCTTCCTTCCGGGAAATATCACCGGTAATAAAATCTATATCCTTAGCCAGATCAGGCATTTCCACCATTGCACGATCAATCTTTTCACTGCTTCTGCTCAGAGACACCACACGGTGACCCTCTTTCACAAGATCAGATGCTATGGCTAAGCCGATACCGGAACTGCCACCACTAATTAAAAAAACTTTCTTTTCCATATGACAATTTTTTTTTGATTCAAACTGCTTGATGCAAAAAGCTTACTACGAAGTAAACAGCAGGATTCAATGATTGTTTGGATAAACAAGGTTGATTTTACCCGGGCTTCAAAATCTCATTCTTAAACCTTAGCCAATGATTTGAATTGTAGTATGATATCCACCTTATCCTCCAGTGATAGTTTACCTTCAATCCAGTGAATTTTTATTCCCTTTTTCTCCATTCGGCGAAACCAGGTCATCTGGCGTTTGGCAAACTGGTGTATGGCTGTATTTAAGGCCTTAAACATCTCATCATAAGATATCTGGCCTGTAACATATTTTGTAAGATACCGATATTCAAGTCCGTAAAAATATAATTGATCCGGTGTGATGCCGCTTTTAAGCAAGTTTTTAACCTCATCAATCATCCCATCTGCCAGCCTTTGCTCCAGGCGCCGGGTAATTCGCTCGCGTATAATGTTTCGAGGGTATTCAATGGCGAAAACCACAGGATGAAATGCCGGATAGGTTTGCACTTCATGCATATGTGCATTTTCATAAGTGGCGATTTCAATGGCGCGTATCAGTCTGTTTCTGTCTTCGGTATCAGTGATATTATGCAGCGGACGCAATTTAACCAGCATTCCGGTCAGGGCCTCCATGGGCAATTGATCGAGTTTTGCCCTTAATACAGGATCTTCCGGCACTTTTTTCATCCGGTAACCTTTTATGGCGGCTTCAACATAGAGTCCGGTACCTCCGCACAATACAGCCTGCTTTTTCCGGGAAGTGATCTCTTCAAAAATCCTGGCAAAGTCCTGCTGATACTCATATACATTGTATTCATAACCGGGCTCTGCAATGTCGATCAGGTGATAGGGAACCTGTTTCCCATCAACAATAAAATCATCCAGATCCTTACCCGTTCCCAGGTCCATACCACGGTAAACCTGCCGGGAATCAGCACTGATAACTTCCCCGTCTAACTTTGAGGCAACATGTGCCGCCACAGTGGTTTTTCCGGTTGCTGTGGGTCCGGTAATAACAGGTAGTATAGGTTTAGACATGTTTGTTTGCGTCATTTCTCTGATATGAACGTTCAACCTCCATCAATGAATTTCGCAGCCGGTCAAGCAAAAAAACGGGAGCTGTTTCAAAACTGAACTGATTGAAAAAGTCCTTTTCATGATCGCTCGCTGTTTTCTTTTCAGGTGTAGAAGCAGATAATTCCCGGATAAGCCCGGGATAGTGCTGTCTGAGAAAAACTTCCAAATGCTTTTCATCACTCTGTGGTAATTGTTTTTGTTCTGATTTCAGAAACTGCAATACCCTCAGGCCATCCACTTTCTGGTGACATGCCTGGATGAACTGTTCTTTTGAACCGGTATTCTGTCGCAATGCCGCAAATGGATCATCTTCCCTGAACTGATTACGTAAAAAATCAGCCATTGGAAAACCAGTATATCCTTCATACAATGATGGAAAATGGTCATATGAGGTTTTTACACGGTCAAAATTGTGATGACTGTAAATGGGATAACTGTCCCATTCGCCCTGGCTTCCTTTGATCAGCGCAGGGCCTGTACCGAAAAAGACCCTGTCGGAATAACGGGTTGCCGGATACATCAAATGGGAATTGTCGTTGCAAATCCAACCTGTTTTCCTGAGTTTTTGCAAAAAATAGAAATCTTCGCCACTTTTTTTGGCGGTGATGCCGCCAATGGTCCGGTAGGCCTTTACCGGAAGTGCCATTGAGGAACCGATAGCCGTAAAACTGTAGGGTGAACCAATTCTCCACATATTGATGGCGTAATAGCGCATGTAGATCTCGTAGCGCAGCATAGCCCTGTCCAACCGATCATCACCGGTAAGTTTGTGATAATAGGGGTTCGACAGGGCAATTGCACGGGGATAGGTTGCAAAACAATGATAAACGGAAAGGGTGTATCCCGGGTCAAAAAGACTGTCAGCGTCCATGCTGATGATCACATCATCCAAACCGGCCTCGCTGTTGATGGTATCCATCAGCACTTTCCGTGCTTGTCCAACACCAAAATGCTTGCCCTGCCAGCCTTTACCACGGCTGCTGCAATCGATGACCCGGAGTTTTTTGCACTGTTTTGACTCCAGGTAAGCCAGCGTTTCCAAATTGTTCAGGCAAATTTCTTGCTTTTCCGGGTCATCCCACCATGAATCAGGCTGATTTACACATACCAGGATACGCAGATGTTCGGTGGGTTCTTCCAGCAAAAGATCGATGGTACGAGGCAACCAGGCGGCCTCATTCATGGCCGGAATCGCAACGTATATGGTACCATTTTGCATTATAAAGCATTGTCCGGTAATCATGTGTCATGTTTACCGGTATCAGAAATCAGTATTACATTATCAATGAAGAATTACATCTCCGGTAAGGGCTCTTTCTTTTTCAAAAATGCCGATGTGATCAGTGAAAAAATAAAGCCGACAAATGTGTTTCCAAAAATACCGGAAAACAAAAATACAAGCGGATGTACGAAACGTCTGGCAAAATTCAATTGCTCGTCAGTTGCATTAGGTGCTCTTTCCAACATTTGCTGTTCGGCAATATTTCTGAGCGTTTCCAAGGCATCGGGTGCGAGAAAGCTAAAAAATATGTAGGTGAAAACACCTGAAACAATGCCGGCTACAAGGGATAAAAGTGTACCAAATCCCAGGGCCTGACTATAAGAAATATAACCTCCGGAGTGCTCGTCACGGAATTTAATGGTACCGAAAATAATACCTGCAAGCAAAACCAGGTAGCCAATATATTGTAACCAGGTTACGGTATACAGGTTAAACATATAAGTGATCAGGCCCAGGATGATCAGCCCGATACCGGTAAGTAAACCATAGGTGAGCGCCTGGTTAAACATTCCTCCCTTTTTTGAAACGTCTTGATTTTCCATATTTATACTGTTTTGTAAGACATGATGAATAAAACCATAAACAAAGTTATAAATTAAATCGGCTGTTTTGCGTTTTCCATATTATTTTTGTGAAAGGAAGCGGGATTTTTGCTATTTTTGCACCGGGTAAGTCTGGTACGACCAGCTCCCGCTGAATTCCCCCAGGACCGGAAGGTAGCAAGGGTAGGCGGTCGTAGCGGTGCGATACCAGGTCTTACCCTTCTTTTATAACAATAGTCGCCTTATATCTTTTGGATTGCAGGTGCAAAAAAACCTGTTTGAACATTTCTCTAATCAATTAAATACAAAAAAATGAAATTTTTCATAGATACAGCCAACCTCGATCAGATCAGGGAAGCCATGGACCTTGGTATTCTTGATGGAGTAACCACAAACCCTTCGCTGATGGCCAAAGAAGGAATTCGCGGTGATGAAAATATTCGGCGCCATTATGTGGAAATCTGCCAGATTGTTGAAGGCGATGTAAGTGCGGAGGTGATCGCCACCGATTTTGAAGGTATGATCAGAGAAGGGGAGGCATTGGCTGCCCTGCATCCGCAAATTGTGGTCAAAATCCCTATGATCAAAGACGGGGTTAAGGCAATCAAATATCTCTCTTCCAAAGGGATCAAGACAAATTGCACGCTGGTGTTTTCAACAGGGCAGGCAATACTGGCTGCCAAGGCAGGTGCTACCTATGTGTCCCCGTTCATTGGGCGGCTGGATGATATTTCTACCGATGGTGTGGAGCTGGTTGCACAAATCGTGGACATTTACCGTTATTATGATTTTGAAACACAGGTACTCGCCGCGAGCATCAGGCACACAATGCATATTATCCAATGTGCCGAAGCCGGTGCCGATGTGGTTACCTGTCCGCTACAACCCATTCTCGGACTGCTCAAACACCCGCTCACCGATATCGGTCTTGAGAAATTCCTCGAAGACCATAAGAAAGCATGATTTGAGCCGGTTTTCAGGTATCTTATTACCCTTATGAGATTGAGCATGTAAGTATGCATCAATTGATTTTTTTGTGCTAACTTCGCAAAGGAAAAAACACGCAAGGTCGCAAATAATGGGAAAAGGCAGGCGCAAGGCGGTTGTTATCCTGCAGAAGGCATTATCAAAGAAGCAAGAAACGGATTTAACCTCCTTCAAACATGTTAACATTTTGACCTTTTGACTTTTTGACTTTTACACATTTTGACCTTTATACAAAACATACAAAAATGAAAGCCATATTCATATTTTTGACATTGTTGATGGTTCCCGGTTTTGCTGCAATGTCTTCCGGTGAGCGCGTCGATCGCGTTTCAGAGCTTATTGAAGCCGATCCCGGAAAAACTTTTCTCATCTATAAGTATGAAATCAAACAAAACATTGCCCGCCCGGCCCTCCACAGAACCCAAAGAGCTTTTGAGGAAGCCGATAGTCTGAATGCCGATATCATTCTGCTACACCTCAATACCTATGGTGGACAGGTGGATGTTGCCGATTCGATTCGGACGCGCATCATGCAAAGCCGGATACCTGTCATTGTTTTTGTTGACAACAATGCCGCCTCTGCCGGTGCACTCATTTCTATCGCTGCCGACAGGATTTACATGCGTCCCGGCGGGAATATCGGTGCTGCTACCGTAGTTGATCAAACCGGAGAGGTAGTGCCAGATAAGTTCCAGTCGTATATGCGCTCCATGATGCGCTCCACGGCCGAGACCAAAGGCCGTGATCCGCAAATAGCGCAGGCAATGGTCGACCCTTCCATCGAGGTGGAAGGTGTGATTGAAGCCGGCAAGGTGCTCACGTTTACCGCCTCTGAGGCAATGAGGTGGGGCTTTGCCGAAGGAATGGCAGAAAATATTGAAGAAGTGCTGGAACTGGCAGGAATTGAACAATACGAGATCATCGAACAGCAATTGACAATGGTCGACCGGATCATACAATTCCTGATCAACCCCATTGTGAGCGGCATCCTGATCATGCTCATACTTGGGGGCATTTATTTTGAACTGCAAACCCCGGGTATCGGTTTCCCCATCGTGGCGGCAATATCCGCTGCACTTCTCTATTTTGCGCCTCTTTATATCCAGGGGCTCGCCACCCATTATGAGATTGTCCTGTTTGTTCTCGGACTGATTCTCATTGCTGTTGAGCTGTTTGCCATACCCGGCTTTGGCGTAACCGGAGTACTGGGAGCCATATTTATGATCTCCGGCCTGGCCTTGGCTATGGTCGGAAACCAGGGTTTCGATTTCACAGGCGTACCCATGACAGACGTAGTCATGGCCTTTATGATCGTAATCATTGCATTTACCCTTTCAATTATAACCTCGTTTTACCTTGGCCGAAGGCTGTTTTCCACCAACCGCTTTGGCGAACTGGCACTAAATACCGTGCAGGAAACTGCATCCGGATATACCTCCGCCGATGTGACAATGAAAACCCTGGTGGGCAAAAATGGTGTTGCATTTACCATGTTGCGCCCGTCTGGAAAAGTGGAAATTGATGACGACATCTATGATGCCACAGCCTTAACCGGTTTCATCGATAAGGGTGAAACCGTCAGAGTGGTAAAATATGAAACATCACAAGTGTTCGTCGTAAAAGCATAAAACATCTGAGATTGCGCACGTAATGATAGACAAGCGAAACATATCCCCATTGTATACCGACATGTATCAGCTAACAATGGGCCAGGCATATTTTCTCAATGATCGCCATTATATGCCTGCCAGTTTTGATTATTTCTTCAGGAAGAATCCTTTTCAGGGAGGATATGTTGTTTTTGCCGGACTTGGAGACCTGTTGCAAATGATTGGTGAGCTTAGATTCAGCGATGTAGATATCGATTACCTTCACCAAAAAGGATTTAACGCAGATTACCTGGAATACTTAAAGCTTTTTCAGTTTAAGGGAGATATTCTGGGTATGCAGGAAGGTGAAATCGTTTTTCCGCTGGAGCCCATTCTTCGTGTGGACGGTGGATTGCTGGAAGTACAGCTGGTGGAAACACTGTTGTTGAACATGCTCAACTTTCAATCATTGGTTGCCACTAAGGCCAACCGCATTCGACAGTCGGCCGGTAACAAGGCACTAAGCGATTTTGGCCTCAGAAGGGCGCAGGGAATGGGTGCCATACAGGCTTCAAGAGCTGCCATCATAGGTGGTTTCGATACCACCTCCAATGTTTTTGCCGCCATGCAAAACGGAATTCCGCCTGCTGGTACAATGGCTCATTCTTTTATTGAAAGTTTTGATGATGAGCTTACAGCCTTTGAAGCTTATGCATGGACTTTCCCAGATAACTGTGTGCTGTTGGTCGATACCTACAACACCATGAAAAGCGGTCTTCCCAACGCCATCAAAGTGGCAAAAAAGCTAAGCACCCAAGGCAAAAAACTAAAAGGTGTCCGTCTGGATAGCGGTGACCTTGCTTATCTTTCCAAAAAAGCAAGAGAAATGCTTGATAATGAAGGGCTGGAATATGTGAAAATCGTTGTTTCCAATCAGCTTGATGAGCACGTGGTAAAGAGCTTGCTTGATCAGGGTGCACCCATAGATATCTTTGGTGTTGGAACGAATATGATCACCGGCCGGCCTGACGGAGCCATCGATGGCGTCTATAAACTATCATCGTCAGATGGAAAACCCCGCTTGAAAATATCCGAAAACCTTCAAAAAACTACATTGCCCGGAAAGAAAAAAGTTCTGCGTTATCTGGATGGCAAAAAAAAGTTTTATGCAGATTGCATTGCACTCGATGAAGAACAGGCTCCAAAAATTATGATACACCCTTTCCACAAAGAAAAATCATTACCCCTGGATGACCATACTTATGAAAATCTTTTCAGGGAACATATGAAACTTGGAAAAATGCTGTCACAAACCCAAGGGCCTTTCGAACTTCGTGAAAAAGTGCATAACAGGCTCCAGCAATTGCCGGATGAACACAAACGCTTCGATTATCCGCACATTTATAAAGTTGGCATATCAAGCCAGCTATTGCAGTTGAGAGATAAAATGGTAAAGAATTTGCAGGATTTTATCTGACATCCGGCCTTTCTGGCCTCTGCAAGCAGACTAATCTAATTTAAAATTTGTTTTTATGATGAAAGCTCTGATTATTACAGACATTCAAAATGATTTTTTACCGGGAGGGGCCCTGGCTGTTCCCGGAGGCGACGAAATTATCGATACCGTAAATGATATTCAATCCCGGTTTCCCCTTGTAGTTGCCACACAGGACTGGCACCCTCCATATCACAAAAGTTTTGCATCGCAACATCGCGGAAAAAAGGTTATGGAAACCATTATGCTTGGTGACACAGAACAAATATTGTGGCCCGACCATTGTGTGCAGGGTACTGCCGGGGCTGCGCTGTCAGACAAATTATCCACAAAAAGGATAGAAGCATTGTTTCGTAAGGGGATGGATCCGGAAATAGACAGCTATAGTACATTTTATGACAATGAACACAAGAAAAACACCGGCCTGGCGGATTATCTCAAAGGACGAGGTGTGAAGCAGGTTTACCTGAGCGGGCTGGCAGGTGATTTCTGTGTCGGCTTCAGCGCAATAGACGCACTCAACGAAGGCTTTGAAACATATTTGATCGAAAATGCCACCAAGCCCATCGACAAAGAAGGATTCGAAAAAATGAAAGCCAGGATCAAGAAACTTGGCGGGAAAATCATCCATGCAGATAATATCTGATCGTTGATGAACATAAGGTCCGTACACATTCCCAATGCCCGATTGCAGGAAGGCCATACCTATCCTTTCCGGGTTATGAAAACCGTCTCCCTGGATGAGGGAGATGATTATTTTGTGATGATGGACCCCAATGGATATAAAATACTCATGCCTGCGGGTTTCTACCAAAACTATGGTCTGGAAGCCGGTAAGACGGTCAGTTGCCGCGTGGACAAAATCAACTGCAACGGCCGTATGTACCTCGAGCCAATGCACCCGCATTACAGAGAGGGACAAACCTATTCATTTCTTATCCACTGCAAGGGACAAAGAGAAAATATTCTTGGCCGGGATGAATGGTATTTTATGGTGAATGACATTTACGGCCAAAAGTGGAAGGTGCGTACCTATTCAAAGTCGCTATGGGAAAAGCCCCCCGGTGAACTAAAATGCCTGGTTAAAAGAATCAAAAAAGGAAAGCTTTTTCTTGCCATCCAGGGTGAGGAGGTCAAACACCCCGACCTGGAAACCGGTCAGACATACCCATTTACCATTGTGGATGAACGCCTGCATCTGGACGATCGCACCAAATATTACATATTGGAGGATAAAACCGGCAACAAACATCTGCTAAAAAGGGAGTATTATGTACATTACAATCTTCGGATAGGGCAAATAATTCATTGCCGGGTGGATAAATTCAGCACGGAGGGTTTTTATTTCCTGGAACCAGAGCATCCTTGTTACCGGCTGGGTAACATTTATTCGTTTCCTGTTGACCGTTTGGAAGAGTTGGTTTTCACCGATGGCTACCGGCAAAAGGTCCTGGTGTTAAGCGATTGTCACGGGGAGGAAGTAAAGATTCATATCGCTGATGATGAAGCCACTCATTGTGGCAATATGCCGGAGGTACGTGCACGCGTTGACAGGATTCGAAAGAGCCGCCTGGAAGTCACTCTTCAAAAGTAGCGTACTTACCGAAACTCTACATCATTGATCGCTTCAGTGCCCAATTCTTCATTGACCATCCCTATGATTTTCTGTTTGGCATAATGCAACTCGTTCCTGAGAACCGACGACCGCAACTTTACGATAAGGGTCTGCTTGCGAATCGAAATATGATCGGTATACACGGCAATACTGCTACCCATGACCTTTTCCCATGATGCCATGATCCGGGTCTCTGTAATCTTGTCTTCAAGACGATGATTGCGGAGAAATTCCCTGATCAGATCACCTAACTTCCTTTCATTTGAGGCGGCCATGATTATAATGCTTATTGAGATGGATGAAGTGTCTTACTGTGTGTACAACTCCCGTCTTCAATGCTGAATAACTTGCATTCGGAAGGTATGGATGAAAACAAGCGCTCCAGTCTTTCCGGATCGGTATCGGTAATCAGCACCTGGCCAAAATCCTCATTGCTGACCAATTGCATCAACTGTTTTACACGGAATGCATCCAGCTTATCAAAAATATCATCAAATAATAAAATGGGATTGTAGCCTTTGATTCTTTTGGTGAAGACAAACTGGGCCAGTTTCAGGGCAATGATAAAAGACTTTTGCTGACCCTGGCTGCCGAACTTTTTTATGGTTTCACCGTGGATCAAAAAAGAAAGATCATCTTTGTGAATGCCCACAGTTGTGTGCTGTACCATACGGTCCTTTTCTACAGCATCCGTCAATTGGTTACGGTAATCACTTTCATGCAGGGTGGACTCATATAAGATGTCTGTTTCCTCTTTTTTCCCTGATAAAAATCCGTAATACTCCCTGAAAACAGGTAAAAAAGCATCAAAAAACTTTGTCCGTTCATCAAAAATATATTCCCCGTTGGTAATCAATTGTTCATCCCATACGTCGAGCGATTCCCTGTCAAAGTTTTTTTTCTCTGCGAAACTTTTTAAAAGGGCATTGCGTTGCTGTAGCGCTTTATTGTAATCAATCAGTTTAAACAAATATTCTTTGTTATATTGAGAAATTACACCATCCACAAACTTTCGTCTTTCCTCACTGCCTCCAAGTATCAGGCGACTGTCGGCCGGGCTTAACAGCACCAGGGGGTATAGACCGATATGATCGGAAAAGCGCTCGTATTCCTTTTTATTCCTCTTAAAGACTTTTCGTTGCCCTCTTTTCAGGCCACAGTAGAGCGCGTCTTCCTGACCGTTCACATTGTAACTTCCCTGTATAACAAAAAAGTCATTGTCAAACCGGATATTTTGTGTGTCGATGGGATTGGCAAAGCTTTTACAAAAAGAAAGATAGTAAATGGCATCCAGTACATTTGTTTTGCCGGCACCATTTTGGCCGGCAAAACAATTGAACTTGGAAGAGAGCTCGACGGAAAACTCTGCCAGGTTTTTGAAGTTGATAACGCTCAGTTGCCTGCAATGCATGGGGAAAACACATGTAAGTGTTTATAAAGGCTTTTCGGATTCTTATTGATTCATTCCACCGCAAACAGTAAATACCTGTCCTGTAACATAAGCTGCCAGATCAGATGCCAGGAAAATCGCCATTCCGGCAACGTCTTCAGGTTGACCGGCACGTTTAAGCGGAATTTTTTCAGCCCACTCCTTTTTCACATCTTCCGGAAGTTTGGCTGTCATTTCTGTTTCAATAAAACCCGGGGCAATGGCATTTACCCGGATATTACGGGCGCCGATCTCCTGTGCCACTGATTTGGTAAACCCAATCATGCCTGCTTTGGATGCTGCATAGTTGGCCTGACCGGCATTGCCTCCAATACCTACTATGGAACTCATGTTGATGATGCATCCCGAACGCTGCTTGAGCATGTATTTCTGGGTTGCCTTGGTAAGGTTGAAAGCCGATTTAAGGTTCACCCGGATCACGTCATCCCACATCTCTTCTGACATACGCATCAGCAGCGTGTCCCGAGTGATGCCTGCATTGTTCACCAGTATGTCTATCTGACCAAAAGAATCAACCACCTCTTTCAACAATACTTCGCTGTCATCAAATTTACTAGCATCAGATGCGTAACCTTTTGCTTTCACACCCAATGCCTGCAATTCCTCCTCCAGCTCCCTGGCAACATCATCATATGCAAGGTC
>SKTQ01000193.1 GCA_007122505.1 Bacteroidales bacterium
AATAGAATACATAAATGATCCGTATTCGGCCATGATCGATGTGACCATGCCTGCGGCTGATGTTTATCTCACCGCGAATTTTGTAAACATGAGCATACCTGACAGCATTGCCTTAGCGGGTTTGACCATCATGTCGGGCGAACAGGTATGTTTTGAAGCACAGAAGGTGATCACTGTCAACGACCTGGTGGTGAAAGCAGGAGCTGTTGTTCACATGACGGCCGGAGAAAAGATACGGATACTGCCCCACACCTACATTGAAGCGGGTGCTCAGTTCAGGGCCTACATCGACCCCTTAGGCGTATTTTGTTATTACTTTGACCCCGTTGTGGCCGCGAAGGAAATCATCCCAGTAATTGAGGAGCCGGCCCTCACATTCAGGCCGGATCCCTTCTTCAAAGTGTATCCCAACCCAACCGAGGGAGTCTTTACGCTTGAGCTGGCAACTTTAGAAGAAGGCGCCGGTATCCGGGCAGAGATATTCAGTTTGGTTGGTGGCCGGATCTTCTATGATCAGTTGCCTCATCAGCACTTGCACACGCTGGATCTGACCGGACATCAACCGGGTTTGTATATCATCAGGGTTACAGTGGGTAACAAGGTAGGTGTTGAGCGTTTGATCAAACGGTAAAAGCGCGGGAAGGCTCCGGCGGGATGCAAATTGCCTGCCGGATGCTATCTGGTATTTTATGCCGTATTTAATCAGAAAGGCCCGTCTATCGATTGATAGACAGGCCTTTTTAGTAGCGGGGGTAAGATTCGAACTTACGACCTTCGGGTTATGAGCCCGACGAGCTACCTCTGCTCCACCCCGCAGTATGGTTTTGAGTGTGCAAAGATACATGTTTTTATTTTCAACACCAAATGTTTTAAAAGAAATTTGGCGAAAAACGGTACCTTTGCGTAAAATAATTACCTATGCACAAGGCCGGTTTTGTAAATATCCTCGGAAACCCAAACGTGGGCAAATCGACGCTGATGAATACCCTGCTGGGTGAAAAGCTCTCCATCATCACCCCGAAGGCGCAAACCACCCGGCACCGGATACTGGGCATCGCCAACGGTGTTGACTATCAGATCGTATTTTCCGATACGCCGGGGATTCTGTCGCCCAATTACAAATTGCAGGAACAGATGATGCAGTTTGTAAAATCGGCACTGGAAGACGCAGACCTGTACATCGTACTCACAGAGGTGGCTGACACGCCCATTGACAAGAACATTCTGCAGAGAATCGAAAAGTCAGGGGTCCCGGTGATGCTTTTGGTCAACAAAGTGGATCTGGTAACCGCTGATGAAGTGGACATGATCTGCAAAAAATGGCAGGATGCTTATCCCGGCTGGTACGTGATACCGGTGTCGGCGCTCCATGGACAGCATATCGACAAGGTATTGAACAAGATCCTGGATTTGCTTCCCGAATCGCCGCCTTTTTATCCGAAAGATGAACTGACAGACAAGCCCGTGCGCTTTTTTGTGGCGGAAACGGTGAGGGAAAAAGTGCTGATGCAGTACCACCAGGAGATACCCTACAGTGTCGAAGTGGCCGTTGATACCTTTCAGGAAGAGCCAAACCTGGTGCGTATCCGTTGTGTGATCCATGTGGCCAGGGAGAGTCAGAAGGGAATCATTATCGGGCACAAGGGAAGTGCGCTAAAAAAGGTGGGAACAGAAGCCCGCAAAAGCCTGGAGGACTTTCTCGGCAAGAAAGTGTTCCTGGAACTGCATGTTAAGGTAAGCAAAAACTGGCGGGAGGATGAGGTTCAGCTGCGCCGGTTCGGGTACAAACACCATTAAGCAATCAAAAGCTGCTCACTAAATTCATCTTATCAGATTCACGAACAAGAATATCAGTAAACAACAATATTATGTCAAACATTGTGGCTTTGGTCGGAAGGCCTAACGTAGGAAAATCAACGCTATTCAACAGGCTTACCAAGCGGCGCATGGCCATTGTTGATCCCACGGCCGGGGTAACCCGCGACCGGCATTATGGTAAATCTGACTGGAACGGCGTGGAGTTTTCTGTGATCGATACCGGCGGTTATGTGGCCGGCTCCGAGGATGTTTTTGAAGAGCAGATACGCGAGCAGGTGGAAATGGCACTGGAAGAATCCACGGTTGTGTTGTTTCTTGTTGATGTGATGGAAGGGATTACCCCGCTGGATGAAGAAGTGGCCGATATGCTCAGGCGAAGCCGGAAAAAATGCTTCCTGGTGGCCAACAAGGCCGATAACAGCAAGCTCATTCAAGAGTCGGGTGTGTTTTATGAACTTGGCGTAGAAGCCGTTTATCCTGTTTCATCGATCAACGGCAGCGGCACAGGGGAACTGCTTGATGACCTGGTAAAGGTTTTGAACAAACAACAGTTGGAGGACACAGAAGAAGACATCCCGAAATTTGCGGTGATCGGACGTCCCAACGTGGGTAAATCTTCATTGATCAACATCTTGCTGGGTACCGAACGGAATATTGTTACCGACATCCCGGGAACCACCCGCGATACCATCTACTCGCGATACAACCGTTTCGGGTTTGACTTTTACCTCGTGGATACCGCCGGCCTGCGAAAAAAGGGTAAAGTACATGAAAACATCGAATTCTACTCGGTGATGCGCTCGGTAAGGGCCATCGAACTCGCCGATGTATGCCTTCTGCTTATTGATGCCACCACCCGTTTCGAAGCGCAGGACCTGAACATTTTATCCCTGGCAGCGAGAAACAACAAGGGGGTTGTGATTTTGGTGAACAAGTGGGACCTCATCGGTGACAAGGAAACAGACACGGTCAAAAGATTTACCGCGCAGATCAAAGAAAAAACCGCACCTTTTACTGATATCCCCATTGTTTTCACATCGGTGCTTACCAAACAGCGGGTATTTAAGGCCATGGAAGCTGCCGTGGAGGTGTATCACAACAGGCAGCGAAAAATATCTACTTCTAAGCTGAACCAGGTATTGCTTCCCATTATCGAAAACCAGCCACCACCTGCCACAAAAGGCAAATACATCAAAATAAAATACATCACCCAGCTTCCCACTCCTTACCCATCCTTTGCCTTTTTCTGCAATCTGCCGCAGTATATCAAAGAGCCGTATATGCGGTTTGTGGAAAACCAGATCCGGGCAAACTGGGATTTCTCGGGGGTTCCCATGAAAATTTATTTCCGAAAAAAATAGACAATCTATGACGCAAACAGAAGCACCAAGGATAGACAAATATTTGTGGGCGGTGCGCCTGTTTAAAACCCGCAGCATGGCCACCCAGGCCTGCCGGGCCGGCAAGGTAAAAATCGACGACCAGGCGGTAAAACCATCGCGTGAAGTCCACACCGGCATGGTGATCAATATTCAAACAGGTCCCATCCTACGTACGATCAGGGTCACAAACCTGCTTAACAACCGGGTTGGGGCAAAACTTGTGGCTGAGTATATGGAAGACCTTACACCACCGGAGGAATTTCAAAAACTGGAAATCATTAAAAGTCAGTCGGGCATGCGACCGTTCCGCAAGGGCCGGCCAACCAAAAAAGAACGCCGGGAGCTGGATGAATGGTTTGGTTGGGAATAAGCAAGCGCTATCGAAACGGCTTTTATCCCCACATTTGCATATTTTCCTATATTTGCATCTTCAACGTTGATTGACCATCTTATCAAAATCAAATACAAATCATTATGAAAGACCTGAAAGATTACATTGAAAAGAACAAGGAACGTTTTCTGGAGGAATTGTATGAACTGATTCGCATTCCTTCCATCAGCTCCAAGGATGCACACAAGGACGATATGTACAAGGCAGCCGAATGGGTGAAGGAGAGTTTGCTGAAAAAAGGTGCCGAAAAGGCGGAAGTATGC
>SKTQ01000069.1 GCA_007122505.1 Bacteroidales bacterium
GCCACAACACAAGCGGATTCCTGTCTGCATTCATAGAACCCATATGGGTGATGCTGAACGAATCATGCTTCCATTCCGGCAATTGTTGAAAGTCGTCAGGGTCAAAACCGTTGGTGATCACATGTACCTCCCTGCCGGAAAGTTTTTCCATATCCTTTGCGCCATGTTCACTTACGGTGACAAGCCTGTCTGCAACGGTTATCACTTCATTTTCCAGTTGACGGTGTTTGCGATCTGCAAACCGGGTAAGCATCAGTTTGTCGTAAAAATCTATCTGTGTCCAGGGATCGCGAAAATCGGCAAGCCATGGCAGCCGGGTTTTTCGTTTCAAAGCCAGCGCGATAAGGTGCATACTATGCGGAGGCCCTGTGGATACAATGGCGTCAACATGATTTTTCGACAGCCATTCGGATAGGAAGCGGACAGAAGGTTTGATCCAGTATTTGCGGGCATCCGGGATAAACAGGTTACCCCGTATCCACTTTGCCACATTTTCTGTCCATCCGGATGTATTTTTTTCGTTGAGGAAACCCGACTGGATCTTCTCTTCCCGGTGCCGCCCGGTGAGCATTTTGTAAATATTGTAAGGTTCCCGGATAGGCTTTTTTAATACCGTGATCCCTTCAGGAATATCAACCTCTAAAGAGGGGTCGGTGCCCGGTGCTTCCGGGTTTTCAGGTGTATATATCACGGGTTCCCATCCGAAACGCCGCATGTATTTTGAAAATTTCAGCCATCGAAACACACCGGCACCCGTTCCCGGTGGCCAGTAATAAGTTATGATGAGCACTTTTTTCATGGGTCAACCCCCTGTTATGCTTGCAATTGGATCATGCCTGGTTTTACAAAACGTATTCTCAGGCCGCTCTCTGTTCTTCAGATCTGATCAGCGGTTTCAGGTTCAACAAAACAAATCCAATAATGGCCAATACCAGTATGGCACTAAAGCTTAATGATACATACCTGCCAATGAAATATGGTGCCGGCCTGAACCGGAATTCCAGCGTATATTCACCGGGAGGTAACACCATGGCCCGTAATATGTAGTTGGCCCTGAAATGATCAACAGATTGTCCGTTTAAGGTCACTTCCCAACCGTCGGGATAATATATTTCAGAGAACACAGCCAACTGTTGGGTAGCAGAACGGTATTCATAAATCAGATGATTTGGCTTGTAACTGACAAGCATAATTTGAGCTTCAGGATCATCCCCCGGAACAAAATCTTTCAGGTGCCGGGTAAACATTTTGTCAATAACGGCCTTTTCGGTGAGGTCTGTGGTTCGCAATGACAGCAGTTCGTCGTCGGCATTGCTTACGATAGTATAGTTCTGAAGGAGCCACGCATTACCCATTGCATGAGGGTTTTCCAGTGGCGGGGTTTCAGGGTGATAGATGATGTAACGTGTATTCAGCATGTTGAGTACCGCTTTGTTTTGCAGCTGCTGGCGAACAGAAGCCTGGTTGGCACCTCGCTGGATAACGTCCATTAGTGCCAGCATCTCATCGGTCAGATTAAAGTCAATTAAATCCTGGTAGCGTTGTAGTTTCGCTCCGTGATAACCGCCTATTGAATGATGAAAATAAGAAGTCCGGGAACTGTTAAAAGTGCTTTCGGTGAGGTCAAGCACCCGGAATTGGTCCGTATCTTCCAGGATGAATTGGTCGGCTGTGCGCAGCGGGAATGGACGCTCCACACGCCTGCGGTGCTCGAAATCATCGTTGTTCAGGTAGCGGCGGTTTACCGGCCACATATCTGCCGTAAGCAGCACCACCACCAGGGCAATGAATGCTGGTTTTCCTATCTTTTTTAAAGCGAATAAAAGTGTGATTCCGGCGGCGGCGGCGGCAAAGAAAAAGCTGCGCAAAGCATCTGCCCTGAATATGCTCTTCCTGGCTTCCTCCAGGTTGTGCAGAAATTCATTGACTTGTGCAGCCATGGCAGGTTCACGGGTAGCAAGGTCTGCATAGCCCCGTGCTTCCGCCACACTGATGAATGTGAGAATGCCGGGCATCAAATACAAAAGGAGGGAAAGACCTGCCGTAAAACCTGCAGCTACCAGAAAAGCCTTGCTGTTATACTTCAACCCATCCGGTTTTTGATACAATTTATAAAGCCCAAGGAATGCCAGGGCCGGGATGCACAAACCGGCAATGACAAGAGTCATGGATACGGCCCTGAATTTGTTGTAACCCGGAACGAAATCGATAAAGAACTCTGTCAGCGGCATAAAGTTTTTTCCCCACGACAGCAATATGGACAAAATGATGGCCAAAACCAACGCCCATTTCATCTTGCCTTTTACATAAAACAATGAAAGAAAAAAGAAAAACAGCACCACTGCACCTACATAAACCGGCCCGGAAGTAAAGGGTTGGTTTCCCCAGTAATGGTTTTCCTGTGCAACGATCTGACGAAACATGGGTTCAACGGCATCGAGCGCAGATTCACTCCGCCCAAGTGCGCCGGTCGCTCCTCCTTTCGCATTGGGGATCAAAAGGGTAAGGGTTTCTTCAATACCGTAGCTCCAGGCGGTGATATAGTCTTTATCCAGGCCGGAGGTAACAGGCTCATCCCTGATAGTCAGCTCGGTACCACCGCGCATGGTCTCCGAGGTGTATGAAAAGGTTCCCCAGAAATTGCCGAAATTGATTCCGATGGCCACAATGAGGCCTGCCACCAGGATACCAATACGCTTCACAAAGGCAGCCAGCCTTTTCTCACTAAAATGCTCCCATAACTCAAACAGGCCGTAAAAGGCCACGATGAATCCGAGATAATAGGTCATTTGAAAATGGTTGGCAAAAATCTGCAATCCCATAAAGACGGCAAACAGCAAACCGCCTCCATACATATTGCTCCTGAATGTATATATCACGGCACCCAGCACCGGGGCCATATAGGCAATGGCTACTGCTTTTGAATTATGCCCGGCTTCTATGATGATGAAATGATAGGATGAGAAAGCAAAACCTACGGCTCCCGCCAATGCCACCCATGGATTCACCCTGATCATCAGCAAGAACAGGAAGAATCCGATAAAGTAGAGAAAGATCATGTCGGCCGGACGTGGCAGCCAAAGGGTCATCAAATCATGGAAGAAGTCGGCAATGTTGTTGGCCCACCGTACCGAAATCTGGTAGGCAGGCATACCACCAAACATACTGTTTGTCCAAAGGGCTTCCTCCCCGGTGGTTTCCCGGTGCTCGACAATCTCCCGCGACATGCCCTGCCATTTGACAATATCCGGCTGAAAAAGCTGTTTTCCTTCGAGAATAGGGTTAACATAAATGATAGTCAACAACATAAACAGCAGAATGGCTACCGCATATGGTATCGCCTGTGAAAGCCTCACACTCTTGAACAACTCTTTCATTGTTTGCATAATCTTCTGTTTCAATATTTTAAAAAAGCTGATTAATCATCATTGATTTCCTCATAGTCCACATATTCACCCAGTTTATCTGTGTCAGGTTTTTTATTCTGAGCTTGTCGTTCTTTTTCCTGCTGCCGCCGCTTTTCTTCAGCTTTGGCAGCCCATGGATTTTGCCGGTAAAATCGTTTTTGGTATCTGTTGATATACCATCTGGCGATCAGGGGGAAAACATAGGCGGTTAATACTCTGAAAAGTAAGTATATGAGTATAAATGTGGCAATAACACGGAGCATGTTGCGTCCTCTTTTGGATAAGCAACAAAATTACATGATTTTTTCAATACGGTGTTCAGGTAACAGCAGGGCAAAGAAAGAAACGCTCAGGAAGCAGAGTGTTAATACTTTTAGGCGCGTAAAACAGCCGGAAAGTGTAATTTTGCAACAACCGGTCAGGA
>SKTQ01000285.1 GCA_007122505.1 Bacteroidales bacterium
AAGGAACTTCCTGATTTCCGGCTGGAAGACGATGATCAGTGCCAGCACCCCAACCGATATGAACTGACCGAGTATGGCCGTGAGCATTTCCATTTCAAAAATGCGCACAAGCCACCACAGGATGTATATGGACAGGATTCCAAGAAAGATATTTATGGTACCCGTACCCCTGATCAAAATATACAATTGATAGAGTAAAAGTGCCACCAGGACAATGTCCAGAATATCCAGCAACCGGATTTGAATAAACCCTGTTATGATCAGATCATGCATAAGTAGATGTTTTCAGCGGGTTAAAAATAGTTACTTTATTGCTGGTTTTTTAAAAAACCGGTAATTTTTATGGCTTCAACGGCTTCTTTGGCATCATGCACACGCAATATATCTGCACCCTTTTGAAGCGCAATCGTGTTTAATACCGTGGTACCGTTGAGTGCCTGTTCAGGCTTGGTGTTCAATACTTTATTGATCATGGATTTGCGCGAAAACCCAACTAGGATGGGGAGGTCGAAAATTGCGAAATAATCCAGGTTAGCCAGCAACTCATAGTTGTGTTGGAGGCTTTTCCCAAATCCGAAACCGGGATCAATCACAATATCATGTACTCCCAGATCCCGGAGCTTTTTGATTATCCCGGAAAAAAAACCGGCCACCTCCTTGATCAGGTGGGTATATTGAGGATTCTTCTGCATATTGTCGGGTCTGCCCTGCATATGCATGATCACATAGGGAACCTGCAACCGGGCAATGGTTTGAAACATGGCCGGATCCACAGTACCCGCAGAGATGTCATTGATCATGTGCGCTCCTGAATCTATGGCTATTGTTGCGGTACTCGCATGATATGTGTCAACAGAGATGATGGCTTCCGGATACTGCCTTACAACAGCTTTCAAAGCAGGGATCAACCGTTCCTGTTCTTCGGCCGGATCAATGATCGCTGCACCCGGACGGCTGGATGCCGCACCCATGTCCAGAATATGTGCTCCATCATGTAACAACTTTTCAGCCAGCTTGATGGCATCCCATGGGCGCATATGACGCCCGCCGTCATAAAATGAGTCGGGTGTAATATTCATGATCCCCATCACCGCAGGTGAAGATAAATTTATAATTTTGCCACGGCAGTTAAGGGTCCGTTTCCGGCAAAAAAATGTTTCTTTCCGAATAGGGGCTCCAGTAATATTATCAGTCATAAACAATACATATGATGGGCCAAGAAAGCAAAACAGATCAGCAATATTCCCAAATCGTTGCGATGTGCCGGGATGTTTTTCAAAAAAAGATGCAGGATTATGGCAGCGCATGGCGTATTTTGAGGCCCTCGTCGCTTACCGACCAGATTTACATCAAAGCCCAGCGCATCCGTTCCCTGCAACGCAAAGGTACGCAAAAAATACTTGAAGGTATTACACCTGAATTCATCGGTATTGTTAACTATGCCATCATCGGACTTATACAGCTGGAACTTGGGCCAAGTGATGTTATTGATCTTGACCGGCAGGAAGCCACCAATCATTACAATGATTATTTTGAGCAGGCACGAAAGCTGATGCACAACAAAAATCATGATTATGGGGAAGCGTGGCGTGATATGCGTGTGTCGTCACTGGCTGATATCATACTCATGAAATTGCTGCGGATAAAGCAAATTGAGGACAATGAAGGGCAAGCGGTGTATTCTGAAGGGATTGATGCAAATTATTACGACATAATAAATTACGCAGTCTTTGCCCTGATTAAGCTGGAGCTGGAAGCAGACAGAAAATAGGCGGTATGCTAAATCTCCGTTTGTTGACGAAATCCAACCGCTAATAAAATATATCATGTTTACCTTTCTTGTAAAACGGTTATGGTATGGTCTCTGGGTACTTTTTGGGGTGATCACCCTGGTTTTCTTTTTGTTTACCGTTTTACCCGGTGATCCGGCGCGCATGATGCTCGGTCAGCGCGCCGACATTGCCTCTGTGGAGGCCATCAGAAAGGACCTGGGTCTTGATCGGCCGGTACATCAGCAATATCTCCATTATCTCAACGATATCTCACCCCTGAGTTTGCACAAACACGATGCAAAAGAAAGTCTTATTTACCTGGACCCGGAATCCTATGACTATATTCGTGTTATGCGTATGGGTGAACACAGTGTTGTTTTGAAGAAACCCTATTTGCGCAGGTCTTACCAAAGCGACCGTCCGGTTACCGATATCCTGAGATCAGCTTTTCCCAATACTTTGCTGCTGGCAAGCGCTTCCATCCTTTTTGCCATGCTGCTGGGAGTTTTTCTTGGGACAATTATTGCTTTGAAGCGGAAGCCATGGCTTAGTCGGGGCACACTGATCTTTTCGGTGCTGGGCATGTCCCTGCCGTCATTTTTTGCGGCCATCATTATCGCATGGGTATTTGCTTATCTGTTGGGTGACTTCACCGGTTTAAACATGTCAGGCTCTATAATGGAGGTTGATGACTTTGGCAGGGGAGAATACATTGCCTGGAAAAACCTGGTTCTGCCGGCACTAACCCTCGGTATCAGGCCACTTGCCATTGTTACCGAGCTCACCAGGAGTTCATTGAACAACGTTATGAAACAGGATTATATACGAACGGCAAGGGCCAAAGGATTGCCTGAGTACATGGTGATCACGCGTCATGCCCTGAAAAATGCCCTGAATCCGGTCATAACAGCGGTTTCGGGTTGGTTCGCCTCCCTGCTGGCCGGTGCAGTTTTTGTGGAATATGTCTTTGATTGGAAAGGAATTGGGGTAATGATTGTGGATGCCCTTGAGTATTATGATTTTCCTGTGTTAATGGGAGCCCTGCTGGTAATATCCGTCATGCTCGTATTTGTAAATATCGCGGTGGATATCATCTATGCAATACTCGATCCCCGGGTCCGGTTAAGTTAATTGCGTTTCATACTTAAGTCTCACTGAGATAGGCAGTTAGTCAGAATGATATCAAAACAAAAATACCTTTACTGCTTTTATCCCAATAACAACTGCAGGTTTTCGTGTATATTTGTAAAGAAATCCAACTTATTTAATTTGACCATGCAAGACATTGATTCCACCATGGTTAGAACGGCCCAATTAAGTTTACTGTCTGTGTAAAAGGCAGGATTAGCCGGGGCTCATGTGGTGGTCACCTTTTGATGTTATTGTAAGAGTCGAATTTTTTTGTTTCATTCATAAAAAATTGCATATATGAGAAAGAACATTGTTGCCGGAAACTGGAAAATGAATCTCAATCTTGAGGAGGCCAAGAGCCTTGTGGGTGAATTGAAGGTGAAGCTTGACCAGCTGAAAACGGGACTTGTGGGCGACAACAGCTATATCCCGGAAGTTATCCTGTTTCCCCCTTACGTATATGTGACGCGGATTTTGGACATTTTTACCGGTTATCAGGGTTTGTCGGTAGGGGCGCAAAACTGCCATCACAAAGAGCATGGAGCATTTACCGGAGAAGTATCTGCACATATGATCCGCTCTGTAGGTGCAACCCATGTCATTATTGGCCATTCGGAAAGACGCAGTCAGTTTGGAGAGGATGACCTGCTGCTGGCCGACAAAGTAAAGCAGGCTCTTAAAAATGGCTTGACGCCTGTTTTTTGTTGTGGCGAAATGCTGCCGGAGCGTGAAAGTGGCAAGCACTTTCAGGTGGTGGCAGACCAACTTCAGAAGGGTCTTTTCTGGCTCGATGAGGCACAGTTGGGTCGTGTGGTGATCGCTTATGAGCCTGTATGGGCAATAGGTACGGGGGTGACTGCAACGCCGGTGCAGGCGCAGGAAATGCATGCATACAT
>SKTQ01000104.1 GCA_007122505.1 Bacteroidales bacterium
ATGATGGCCTGGTATAACGACACCGTTTTAGACCGGGAGATCACGGCATGGTTTACACCGCACATTCAGCCCTTTCTTGGACCGGACCGTTATGTTACCCTGCCGGGTACCGTATTGGCGGTTGACATCAACAACGGGGAGCAGGTCTGGGTTGCCCGGAAAATAGAAGCGCGTGAATTACCGCAGGGAGTGCTTCGCAAACCCACGCGCGGTGAAAAGATCACCCGTACAGAATTTGATGAAATGGTGCGTGAGCAGATGGAGAGGATGGGTACCGGCGGCGGGAGGCGGTTTTGATTTGGTGATGGGAGCTGGGAGCTGAGAGAGGGAATGAAAGTAAGAAGTAGGCAGTAGAAAGTAAGTAGGGACAGGGCTTGACCTGTCCATGATAAAAATATTGTTTTGCATCTATCTTTCTACATTTGAATGAGATCTTTAGACTTTTAGACTTTTTGACCTTTCGACCTTTCGACTTTTTGACATTTCAAACATTATTTGATAACAACGATTACCAATGAAAAAGACCTTTATTTTCGCAGTGCTGGTGCTGGTTGCATTGGCATCATCGGCGCAGAGCTTTTCTATACGCGGCAAACTCACCGACTCCAGGGATGGTGGTCTGCCGGGTGCAACCCTTTTGGTGCTCAAGGCGGCTGATTCTACCATGGTTAATTTCGGCCTTACCGATGTGGATGGTTTTTTTGATATCCGCGGGTTACAGCGCGATGCCTATTTGCTGAGGGTTTCCTATGTGGGTTTTGCCACACTGACCCTGCCGGTTGATCCGCCGGAAGGAGACCGGCTGGATATGGGCGCCATCCGCTTGCAGGATGTGAGGACCTTGCTTGACGAGGTTACCATACAGGAGGAGCGGATACCTATGCGGATGCGTGGCGACACGATCGAATACGACGCATTGGCTTTTACCATACGTCCGAATGAGGTGGTGGAAGACCTGATAAGGCGTTTGCCCGGTATCGAGGTGGATGCCGATGGGAATGTGATCGCACAGGGGGAACAGGTCCGCCGTGTGCTGGTGGATGGCAGGGAGTTTTTCGGCCGTGACCCGCGGATGGCGACACAAAATTTGCCAGCGGAAGCAGTTTCGCGGGTGCAGGTGTTTGATGAACTGTCGGAACAGGCGCGCTTTACAGGGATCGACGACGGTCAGCGCGAACGTACCATGAACCTGGAGCTGAAAGAAGAACACAGGCAAGGCGCGTTCGGAAATATTTCCGCCGGTTATGGACCGGATAACCGTTTCCAGGGACGGAGCAATATCAACAGGTTTGACTCCAACGGACAACTTTCTGTGCTGGCCATGGGAAACAACCTTAACCAGCAGGGTTTTTCCATCGGTGAGTATATGAACTTCAGCGGCGGTACACAGAGCCTCATGAGCGGGGGCGGCGGAATGGCTTCCCTGGCCCGCTCCGGTGGCATTCCCATAAATACTGACGGACGGCCGGGCAGCAACGGCATCATGACTTCCTGGGCAGGAGGTGTAAATGTGAACAGGACGCTGTTTGAGAAATCAGACATCAGCGCAAGCTACTTCTATAACCAACTCGACCATGACGTAAACCGCGACCTGGAAAGGGAGAATTTTTTGCCCGGCGGTTCCTATGATTTTCTTCAGATTTCCAACCAGGACAACCAAAACTTCAATCACCGGCTTAACCTGCGTATTGACCATACCTTTGATGACCAAAACAGTTTGCTGATAACGGCCGATGGTACGTTTAACCGCACCGACGCTTATCAGCAAAGCGAAAGTTTTACCCATGCTTTTACCGGTGATCTGCAGAACACCAGCGATCAGGTGAGCAGCTCGGAAGGGAAAAGCCGGAGTGTGAATACCGGCCTGCTTTGGCGACGCCGGCTGTCTGTTCCCGGCCGCACGCTGACCACCGGTTTTGACTTCCGGATGTCGGAAAACGACAGGGATGGAACGCTCGAGGCATTGAATACCTTTTACCGGGAAACACCGGAGCAACAGCTAATCGTTCAACACAACCTGCAGTCAAGCATGAACCGCACACTGGGGTTCAACACAACCTACACCGAACCGTTAGGTAACAGACGCTTTATGGAGGCTAACTACCGCATCACACAAAACATTAACGAAACAGACCAGCAGGTATTTGACCTGGATGACGGGCAAGCGATCCTGAACGAACTGCTCACCAATATCTATAACAACACCTATTTGTATCAGCGTGGTGGTGTCAACTTCCGCCTGAACCGCGACATGTATAACATTACCATTGGAAGCAGTGTGCAGGCAACATCTTTGACGGGGGAGGTTCTTACCCAGGATGATCCCATACAAAAGAACTACTTCAGCGTATTGCCGGTGGTGCGTTTTAACTATGAATTCAGCAATTTCCGGCGCATGAATGTAAACCTGGAAACCAGCATCCAGGAACCATCGGTTACCCAGCTTCAACCCATGCCCGACAACCGTGACCCCCTGAACATCTACCAGGGCAATCCCGAATTGCGGCCCGCCTATCGCACAAGGGCAAATGTGAGGTTTAACAGTTTCAACCCGGTAAATTCTTTCGGCTTTTTCAGCCTGCTGTCGGCAGAGTATGTGAATAATGCTATTGCAAATGCCGTTATGGTGGATGATCAACTGATCAGGACCATCAGTCCGGTGAATGCAGATTACAACCTGAACCTGCGTGGCAATGTGAATGTGAACTTTGGCCTGAGCAGTTGGAACAGTCGCATGATGATTGGCGCCACGGTGAGTCATTTGCAGAGCACCGATATCCTGAATGAGGTATCTCAGCGCATCAGCAACAATCTGCTGAGTGGCAATTTCCGCTACAGTTACCGTCCCGGCGACACATTCGACGCCCAGTTGACAGCTGTTGTGAATCAGCAGTTAACGGCCTATGAGTTCAGTTCGCTGGAGCAGGCTTTTCTGAACCAGACCTATTCTGCCGAAACCAGCTGGCATTTTTTGAATCATTACCGTTTGAACCTGGGATTCCGCTATCAGATCTACCGGGGACGGACAAGTGCTTTTGACCGGGACATTCCCATGCTTGATTTCGGTTTTTCGCGTCGTTTTCTGAGGAACCAGAGCGGGGAGTTGCGTTTGACAGGTTTCAATCTACTGGACCGTGACCTTGGTATTACCCAGCGTGTGGATGCCAACTTTATTGAGCGGCAGGTGACCAATTCCTTGGGCAGGTATTTCCTGTTAACGTTCACTTATTCTCTGAACCGGCAACTGAATGTGTTTGAAGAGGGCCACCGTGGTTTTGGCGGCGGCCGCGGCAGGATGATGGTGCACTAAGAAAAAGGCAGGCATTTGATAAACAGATGCCTGCCTTTTTTTTGTGTCGGGGTGAGAGGATTCGAACCTCCGGCCTCGTCGTCCCGAACGACGCGCGCTAACCGGGCTGCGCTACACCCCGAACGGTTTTTCAGGCTGCAAAGTTAATGAATTATTTTTTGTTCGGTCGTTTTTTCCATTCCAAAGAATAAATAGACTCTTCTCGTCATTTGCGCTGCGCGCTGTCTTTATTTATTTCTTGGGGATTAAAATCTTTGTGTCCATTGTGTCCTCTGCTGCGAAAAAAAAATAACCGCAAAGGCGCAGAGACCGCTAAGAAAATCACAAAGCAAAACCTTTGCGACCTCCGCGTCTTTGCGGTGAAATAAATCACTCCCAAACCGCTGTTTTTCTTTTTCCGCATGCATCCTGAATCAATCCGCAGGCAGTTTGATCTCATAGGCTTTACCCCTTGGGTTTGGTAGTTCATAGGTTCTTATCCA
>SKTQ01000181.1 GCA_007122505.1 Bacteroidales bacterium
CCCACTACCAACTTTCCGTTTTCGTAATACAGGCCTTCACCGTCGGTTTCGGTAATGGCATCGTTATGCAGGCCACGGGTTATCTTCGAAGTATATTCTGCATCTATTACCTCCGGAGCCAGTGATGGGTTTTCATATCCTGCACGCCTGCCTATGGCAATGTAGTTAACCATAACATTGCTTTTGCCATTGTTGTTTTCTACTATTGCAAAACCTCTGGTATCCACACTTTCAAGGTAAACTCCATTGGAATTTCCTATGGGTGTAACTGTTACGATTACCGGCTCTTTATCTGATACGGTTGCCGCAAATACCGGGTCGAACATGATGCTGGCTTTTCCATTGCTGAGTGTGGCAATGCCTGATGTTTGCACCGTAACCTCATTTGAAACACTGGTGTAAAGAACCAAAAGGGTATTGCTGCCATTTTCCTGCAAATGCACATCCAGGTTGTTTTTGTAATTGACGCCGTTGGAGTATATGGCGTAGTTTTCGCCTTCTACAAACATTCCATAAATTTTACCATGTATATCGGCGCCAAACAGGTCGCCCCAGGCGGAAATTCCGCCATTGATCATGGCATCCGTGCTGCTTTTCCCGCTTCCGGTAGTTGTGGCGTTAAAATATCCACCCCAATGACTGCCTGTGCTGCTTCTGTATCCAAGGCAACCCCATCCCAGTGGTGTGAGATCATGGGTTGAGCCACCGTAAACTCCGCCACTTCTGTTATAAAAATCATTAAATCTGTAACCTGCTACCCCAAAAGTATAAGCGTAACCCCAATAAGCATAACCCTTCACCGGTGCAGGGGTTTTATCATTTCCATAACCGCTGCCTGGCTGCCCTGATGATAAATAACCATAAACTGAGGTTTGAGGACCTACAGTGCCGGCATCATGAAAATTGGCAAAATATGCAAGATCTGGTCCTAAAGTACCAGTTACTCTTAGTTTATTTATTGGATTAGTATTGCCGATCCCTACATTGCCATTTGATAAGATTGTCATCTGGATGACATCGTTTGTAGTCAGATATAGATGGTGATTTGACCAGGTTCCCAGGCTTCGGTTCCCACCGCTTAGTCGAATATTACCACTCACATCCAATCGTTGGCCGGGTACATTTGTACCAATACCTACATTGCCATTATATTCAATCCGCATTCTTTCCGACATCGTACCAGCTTGCGTGGTATGAAAAGATAGCCGTCCGAAACCACCTGGATAAGATGACATTATTGCCCCTTCGCTTAAAAATGTATGATACTGAAATCCCAAACCCCTGAAGCTTTCGTTATCAATAACGCCATTTCCGCTGATGATGAAAGCCCGGTTGTCCGATTGAATATGAAGTGGTGATAAGGGGGCTGATATTCCGATGCCCACATTTCCCTGATGGTAATAAATATTATCGTCGGTTTGCTTCCAATGGCTGTCGCTGCTTGTGTTTGCGTGCAAGGCATAGGGAACACTCATCATTTGGCTTGTACCTGTGATGGAGTAAGTGGTTCCGCCTGTTGGATCAGCTTCCGTCTTTATGAAGTACGGCCCGTTAGACCAGTCAATGGCGGCAAAATCACCTGCCAATACCAACCCATTCCCAACCTCTAAGGTTACCAATCCGTTTATATTGGTTATTGGATTGGGATGATAGAGTTCCTGATAAACAATAGTTCCATCTGCAGCACCCTGTAAAATAGTGGTCATCATTCCAATCGGGCTGTTCGCAACAACCAGGTTATTTGTATCACGAATTACTGCTTGAAAGCTAAATGTCTGTGGCGCTTGCGCAAATACTGATAAAGCAAAGAGCAAACCCATAAAAAATAGTATTTGTTTTTTCATCTTGCTTTGTTTTTTTGTATTTATAAGATCTTTCTGATTGGGCGATGTTTTGGCTTGAGAACAAATAATCCCTGATGGAATTATCGCTTTTTGATAATACGTTCAATGCCCATCTCTTCACCAAGCTGCACCCTGATCATATACAGTCCGGTTTGATGCTCTTGCAGGGTCATATGGTGTTGCCATCCCGTTAGCTGTTCCATACGAATAATGATCTCGCCGCGCATCCCATATACCTCAATGGTATGGGGTAAGTCAGTCTTGTCAGGCACTATCTCAACCGTAAAATCCCCGTGAGTGGGATTGGGATAGACCCTGAAAAAGGAAGGTTTGTCAGTATCAGCAGGTTTGTGTGATGCCAAAGGCTCTTGATGTGTTGTATGATCAGGCTCATGAACCTCTATAGAAGTCACGATTGGTTTATCCACATCGCAAAACAATCCGTCAGTTGAAATGCGGGCACCCAGATAACCACCGTACTCAACCAAGGTGCCCGGTAACATCAAGATACTTTGCCCTGCAATCAGGTCAACACCTGTGCCAGAATCCACAATAAATGTATCACCACCACCTGCCAGGATAATGCTTTCATAAGCATCGAAGCATTGGTCTTCGCCTGTGAAGATATCTTTCGAAGTCAGAATCCTGTCAATTGGGATTTGATCATCTTCAAAAAAGAAAACCTGCTGCAACCCGAACTGGATGCTTCCTGTTTCAAATGAGAAATACATATAATCTGTTTGTCCGGTTGAGAAGCTCATGCTACCTCCTGCGCCAGTTGCTTCGCCACCTGCAGACACAAAGCCATGTTGCGCTCTGGATGTAATAACTCCCACCCCCATCATCAAAAAAAACAGGATCAGGATAAGTTTCGTTCGTTTCATGTCACAGGCTATTTGTTTTGGTTACCAAATAAATGACCACTTTGCTAGAGAAACGTATGACCTGATAATCCAAAGAATCAAGGGTAACGTCATCAGCAGACACTTATAAAGTTACGTAATGTTTTTTAATTATTAATTGTTTTATCAGGAATTTATTTTTTTATATCTTGATATAAATACACTATGCAGATAATATATGCATTTATACGCCTGTGTTGCTAATTATGGTTTTATAACCTAACAGACCTATTGTGTAGTTGATGGCTGAAATTATAGAGATAAATGTGCAAGCTAAAATTTGGCACCTGTCAGCATACTTATTTGTAGTTCATGTCGTTACGCTTTTAATTGGTTTCTTATTTATTGCCGACAATCTCTCCTTAAGACTGCCCTCAGTTTTGAATTTCCCAACTGTCTCATATTCATTAAGCAGTCGCCTCTTGTGTGAGTGCTCTTTTGCTAAATATGCAGTTCTGTTCTTACACACCTTCGGAGTAGTTTGGTTTGGTCCAGAAGTTCACTATTCAATGTTTCTGAAGCAGCGGACACTTAACCCGCTTTGCTTATTGTTGTTTTGCAGAAACATATCTCCACGAAGGTGACGCATGTACCTGTTCCGGGCCTCTGTCGCCGACAATTCGCTCGAGGACCACCAATAACCGTAATACGTAATAAGGCTGAAAGCACCAATGTCAGAACGGCGGCCTCCCGGTAAGGCTGAAAAGCCAAACTCATCAAATCCAAAGTGGGTGTTATGTGAGCTCCAATAAGGATGTGTGCTTGTGTTACACGCTCCACCCATTGGTGAGTTTGACTGACGGCATGATTTTAAGGCATTGCCTGCGCCATTAACAACATTGGAGTTTGGGAACCCCTGATCCACCAGGTAATCAACCAAATCTGTCCAATCATCATCACTCGGTACTGACCATCCCTGAGGGCACAGACCCCTGGGGTCATTAACTGCGAACCAGTTATATAGTTTGCCATAGCCTTCCAGGTAATTTGCGTTGTTTTCATATATGACATAAGCACCCTGCGTGGTGGAAGCCCAATCAGCA
>SKTQ01000259.1 GCA_007122505.1 Bacteroidales bacterium
CTTCCAAAACCAATTATGAGAAACTGTTTGATGGAGCAGACTTCATGGAAGAAGGCTTGTTTACTGTATTGATGAAGGATAACAAGCTGTATTTTGAGATTCCCCTGGCGGAGACAAACCGCGATATGCTGCTTGTCAGCCGCGCCGCTTCTGCGCAAATCGGCACCGGCTACGGCGGTCAACGTGTGAACAACCATGTGGTACGATGGGAACACGTTCGCGACCGCATCCTGTTTCGTTCAGTGATGCATGACATCACAGCTGATTCGGCAAGCAATATTTTTCGCGGCGTGCAAACATCTTCTTTTGCCCCGATCCTGGGTTCGTTTAAAATTGAAGCATACAATGCTGACTCCACTGCAGTAGTTGTAGATGTAACCAGGCTTTATGTCAGTGATGTGCCCGAAATGCATCCGGGAAGGCGTTACCAGGCACGCCGCCTGGACAATGACCGCAGTTTCCTTGACGGAGCACGCGCTTTCCCCGAAAATGTGGAGGTGAGCAGTGTATTAACCTTCCATTCCGAACAGGTTCCCGCTCGCAGAAACATAAATACGGTTTCTGTAAAAATGAACCATTCCATGATGAGGCTGCCAGACCGGCCCATGATGCCAAGACTGCACGACTACCGTGTGGGCTATTTTTCTGTTACGACTACTGATTTCAGCATTGAAACTCACCGCGCTGAACCCCTGAGGATGATCACCCGGTGGCGTCTTGAAAAACAGGACCCGGAAGCCGAATTGTCCGATCCGGTCAAACCCATCACCTTCTATGTGGATTATGCCACACCCGAATGGCTCATTCCCTATGTAATGCAGGGAATTGAAGACTGGCAGCCCGCTTTCGAGCATGCCGGATTCACCAATGCCATCATTGCCAAACGGGCTCCAACCCCCGAAGAAGACCCCGACTGGAGCCCGCTGGATATCCGTTTTCCCACAGTGCGCTGGTATCCCTCACGCACAATGAATGCCTATGGCCCCCATGTGCATGATCCCCGCAGTGGTGAGATCATCACCTCTTCAATAGGGATGTTTCACAATGTGATGAATCTTCTTCGAAACTGGTATTTCGTTCAATGTGCTGCAGCCGACCCGCGGGCACAAAGCCTCCCGCTGCCCAACGACCTCATGGGTGAGCTGGTTAGGTATGTGGTGGCACATGAGGTGGGACATGCCATCGGACTGCCCCACAACATGAAAGCCAGCGGGACGGTACCCACCGACAGCCTCCGCAGCCGCACCTTTACCGAAAAATACGGCACCACACCTTCCATCATGGATTATGCGCGTATGAACTATGTGGCACAACCCGGCGACGATGCCTTTATGCTGCCAATTGTATCCATTTATGACAATTTTTCTATCGAATGGGGTTACAAACCCTTCCCTGAGGCCAGTACGCCACAGGAGGAGCGTCCATTCCTTAACGAAATAGCCGCCAGGCAAATTGACGAACCCATGTTGCGATTCGGCGACCTGTCGGTCATTGACCCAACACAACAACGGGAAGCTCTGGGAGATAACCATGTCAAAAGCAGTGGGTACGGCATTGCCAATCTAATGCGCATCATGGAATTCATCGTTGACGCAGCCGGCGAGGAAGGTGAAGATTACAGCACCCTGCGAGAATTATACAGCAATGTGGTTCAGCAACACAACCGCTACATTGGGCACGTGGTTACATGGGTTGGAGGTGTAATCAGTCACCGGAAAGTCTATGGTCAGGATGGAGTAATTCACACGCCGGTGGAAAGACAGCGTCAGCAGGAAGCCATCCGGTTCCTCACAGAGCATGGCTTTGCCACACCCGAATACCTGCTTCGACAGGATGTATTGCGCCTCCTGGAGCCTGCCGGCGCATCCGATCGCATCATGGCCGGACAACGAATGATGCTGAACCAACTGCTGAGCGACGCCCGCATCAAACGGATGGCCGAAATAGAACTGAGCCATGGAGAAGAGATGGATGTTTATCCGGTTGGAGAGATGCTCAGCGATGTGCGTCAGGGTGTTTGGAGCGAACTGGACAGCGCCCGGCCAAACATCGACCTCTACCGGCGTAACCTGCAACGCGCATGGGTTGACATTCTGAAAGCAAGGCTCGAAAGCAACAACCTGAGCGGGGAAACGCGCGCCCATCTGCGTGGTAACCTGCGCACGGTCAAAACGCAGATCGAAGGCCGCGTGGACAGATCAGCCACCATTACCACAAGAATGCACCTGGAAGATATGCTCGATGAAATCAATAACATCCTTGATGCCTGATTATTGAGGTAGTTGTTTTCAAAAGGCATTATTGGTATTAGCTTTTATTCGGATATTCGGAAAAACTGCATACCCATTCAATGGCAAAATAAGTCCACTTTATGGTGGGCTTATATTCCCATTGATAAAAAATTACGTATATTCGAATATAAATTACCAGACATACCGGTCTTTGATGCCAATAATCCCTTCCTGAAAAGGTTATTCCCGAAGGTTTTGTCTTCAAAAAAAATATTATGAAATCAAACATGCTGCATATTCGTTCATATCTCCTTATTATATTGCTATTTGTAATGAACCCGGTGGCCAGGTCACAAACCATTGCCATAAATGAAATCATGGCTTCCAACGCCTGGACCATTGCCGATGAAGATGGCGATTATGAAGACTGGATTGAATTATACAATTACGGACAGGAACCCATCAACCTTTTGGGATATGGTCTTTCTGATGATTATGGCAACCCTTTCAAATGGGTTTTCCCGGAAGTTACGATCGGCCCAGGGGAGTTTTTACTGGTTTGGGCTTCCGGCAAAGACAGAAGTCCTGCTGAAGGAGAACTAAGCAGTGGGCTCATACGGGAAGTATATACGGGCATTCCCGGCTGGTCGGTGAATGATCTGATCAACCACCCAAGCTATCCGGACCATCCCAGCTCAACAAATATTGTCAGCCATCTTTTCGAAGCGCCCATAAATATCGGTGATCACTACGGTCAGCGGATCATGGGATGGATCAAAGCACCAGTGAGCGGGCTCTATACTTTTTGGATTTCCAGCGACGACAACAGCCGGCTGTACCTCAGCACTTCTTATGACCCCGACGACGTGATGATGATCGCCCATGTTCCAGGCTGGACCAATCCGCGGGAGTGGAACAAATATTCGCAGCAGCAATCTGCTCCGGTGATGCTTCAGGCCGGTCAGTATTATTTTGTAAAAGCCCTGATGAAAGAGCATGAAGGAGGCGATAACCTTGCGGTCGGCTGGCAACTCCCTGACGGTACAATGCAAAGGCCCATTGCGGGAGAGCATTTGTTTAATGACAGGGGCGGACTGCATACCAATTTCAGGATCAGCTCCGCAGGTGAAGAAGTATTGATTACGTCTCCATCCGGGGTGAGGCTTGATGAGATTCCTCCAACCATCATTCCTACAGATATATCCTATGGCAGATCGCCCGACGGTTCAGGTGATTTGTTTTACTTTGATGAACCCACTCCCGGTGAAAGCAATACAAGTCAAACCTTTTCTGAACTGCTTGACCCTCCTGAGTTTTCCGCACCCGGCGGTTTTTATGCATCTGGCTTCGACCTGACGATCACACACCACGATCCGGAAGTCACCATTGTTTATACCCTCGATGGATCGGAACCGGATATCAACAACCTGTCAGGCACCAGCTACCAATACAAAAACAGCTATCCGCAAAACCCGTGGAATCCTGCAGGTCCTTTTTTAATTAACTCCTTTCAGTCGCATCTGTATTCCGGACCCATTGCCATCA
>SKTQ01000121.1 GCA_007122505.1 Bacteroidales bacterium
CTGTCCACTTTTTGTTCTTCCATTGCTTTGATTATTTGGTACCTAAAATCGGTTTTTTATTTAATAACCATGTTTTTTGTTTGGTTTAATATATTGTATATTAATTATTAATATTATATTTGCATCGTTATTAAACAACATAACGATGGCATACATTGTCGAACAAAAAATCAAAGACAGAATATACTTGTATGAAGTATATAGTTATTGGGATAAAGAGAAAAAACAAGCTCGCCAAAAAAGAAAATACATAGGTCCCAAAGACACTAAAAAAAAGAATAAAACTAAGCTAATAAAATCAGATATTGTGCATAAAAATTATGGCAATATCTTTTTGTTGACCCAGCTTGTTGAACAAATCGGACTAAAGAATATATGTGCCGATAGTTACCCCGAACATTATAAAGAGCTTTTAGCCCTGGCTTACTACCAGATTATTGAGAACCGTCCCCTGTATTTGTTTCATTATTGGCTTGATGAAACATATCTGTTGGGGGTAAAGAAGATGGATTCTTCAGCCATATCAAAGTTTTGCGATGAAATAGGCAGATCCCAGCATCAAAGATATGTCTTCCTGGAACAATGGATATCGCACCTGCAACCCGTTAATGCACTATACTATGATATAACATCTGTGTCGAGCTTCTCCACTCAGGTAGATTTCGTTGAATGGGGGTACAACCGCGATGGGGAGTCTTTGCCACAGTTGAACATAGGGGTTGTTTTCTGCAACAAGCGTTCATTACCCATATTCTACAGTCTATATCCTGGTAGTATCGTAGATGTCAAAACACTTACCAACTGCGTAAAGTATCTGAAGGCTTTGGGGCTACAGGATTTCATGTTTGTATTAGACAGGGGATTCTTCAGCACTGATAACATAAAAGGGATGGATGGAAATGAAAACAGGCAAGCCGTGAAGTTCATTCAGCCCCTTCCCTTAAGCCTGGGCAAGACTAAAGAGCTGATAAAAACCCACCGGAAGTTTCTGCGCGACATTCGCAGCAACTTCACCTTCAACAATGAGCTGCTGTCTCACGTGGGCTCAGCGTTACAACTGGGTGATAAGACCTTCCCTGCGCACATATATTTCAATGAAAAAGCAGAACTCAATCAAAGGCAATCCCTGATGAAGAAGCTACTTGAAATAGACGAAAAGATTATCAAAAACAAGACCTTTGACAGCCAGAAAGAGGCCATTGATTTCAAAGAAGCAAACATAGAAAAGGCTTACAGGTATTGTTTCCGATATAACCGCTCATCGGGCAAACTTGTCAGGGACAATGCATACGTTAAGGCCAGGATATCAAAATTTGGTTTCTTTACATTATTAACCAACAATGAATCTTTGGGCAGAGATGAGATACTGACAAATTACCGCAACAAGGATCAGGTTGAAAAAGTATTTGATCTGCTCAAAAATGAGATGGATGGGGACAGAATGAGAGCACACAACCAGTTCAATGTGGACGCAAGGTTGTTTGTGAATTTTTTGGCCTTAATTATCGAATCGGAACTCATCAGGAGAATGCGCAAAGCCAAGCTGTTTAAGAAGTACACAGTCAAGGAACTGCTTGCAGAATTAAGAAAAATCAAACATACTAAAGTAAACGATGAAATAATAATTAGCGAAGTATCAAAGCAGCAGAGATTAATATTTGAAAGTCTGGAAATCGATGTGGAAAAAATGCATCGTTATTAATTCCGAAACCGATTTTAGGTAATATATATTGCGAGGTTTGGTAATATCAGGAAAGTTTAAAAAGTCCGGAAAACCAATCACAATCAATTTTGGTTTTTTATGGAAGAAAAGCCTATATACGCCTAACCGGACCTTGAACCCCTAACCTGCTGAAGTTTCTTTTGCAGTTTTTTGACCTCTCCGGACTTTTCTCTAATTTGCAGATTCAACTCTACTGTAAGCTTTCTCATTTTCAACACTTCTTCCCTAAACAAGTCTCTCTCCCTGGTTAACAGGATATTGTTTCCCAGAACTTCAAAAATTTTCAAGAGAAAGTTATCACGTGCAACAACGCTGATCAATTCAATGATTGCTTGCGGCGGGTCATCCCCGGTGCAAATTACAGCCAGCCCCTCTCCAAAGGGAAATTCAACGTTCGGATACCGGGATTTGATCTCGTCGAAAAACCGCTTAACGCCAAATCCTTCTCTTTCCACCCGGGTATCATGCAGCAAAACAACACCCCTGCTATTCAGTTTAGGCAGCCAGGATGCAAAATCATGGCTGACCGCCTCATAGGTGTGGGTGCCGTCGATATGCAACAGATCTATGCTTCTGTCCGCAAAGGTGCTGAGGGCATCATCAAAAGGCATTTTTAACAGGGTGGAGATTTCTGAAAAATGCGTTTCATTGATCGCTTTGACCCTTTCGAACACTTCGTTGCCGTAGGCCCCCACATGGATATCCCCTTTCCAGGTGTCAACGGCAAAACACCGGGTTTCCGGACTAAGGTGATTTGCAGCCTGGCAAAAGGCGAAATACGCGTTGCCGCTGTATGTGCCCAGCTCCACGATAAGCCTTGGCTTCAGGACTTCCACCAGGTAGAATGCGAAAGGGATATGGGGTATCCATCCGTGTGGGTTGTCCAGGAAAGAGGGTTTTTCAAGGAAGTACTTTGTTTTGGTCGAAAGCATCATCAAAAGGAAAAATGAGAAGCATTATTGTTACCGGCGACGGGGTTGAAGGTTTCGGTCACCATATCGGTTTATGAATCCCGGGCTTTCCGTCCAAACACCCAGTTGAAACCAAACCGGGCATTGGTCATCTGCATCCTGTGCGGCTGCATTGCTCCAAGAAAGTTATCACTTACCAAATAAAACTGTAGTGGACCGGCATTAAGATAAAAACCGCCCCCCAGGTTTGCATAATTATTGCCGAAAACTGAATAACCAAGGGATGCGCCAAAGATATGGGATAGCTTAAGATTGTAGGAAATGGTGAGCTGGTGCCTGAACCCATCATCCAAGATACGCACGCCTGACAGAATGCCAAAACTGTGTGCCGGTGTGAGTTCGTATTTACCGGCAATAAATAAATAAGGATTCAGTGTTGTGCGGTAATGATTGGTAGTTTCCGTGTAAGACAATGCATTTTCCAGTGAGTCCAGCAATGCATCAAGTGCATCCCCATTATTGAAAAAATCATTGAGGTCTAAACCTTCAAAATCAAAACCACCGGTGCCGGCAATATTTTCTGTGTCTGACCTCCAGCGGATGAAACCGAGATCAACAATACTGGCGGCCAGTGTAATATTGTTTGTAGGATTATACACAGCACCAAGGTCCAGGGCAAACCCAGGATTATCAAGATTAAACAAATAGTCTGTTGGGTCCACATCGATATCATCAATCCCGTCTTCTATGGGGCTGATTACAAAAGGGAGTGATGTGTTGACCAAAAAGTCGGTTTCCAAACGAATAGTATAGGAATCGGGGTTGGTATTTACGGAGAATTCGGATTTTTCAAACCATATATTGCTCATGCCAAACAGGAATTTACCTCGAACTCCTGCGGTGAGAAAATCTGTTAACTGCCGGGAATATCCGGCAGAGAATTCGCGGTAATGATACATGTTAACACCGAGACCGGATAAATCAGCCGGCCTGTTTTGGTCGGCAAAATAGCCATTCCCTTTGAGCATCAATGCCACAAAGTCGTCAGAGTATGAAAAGCTGCCGCCAATTTTTTCTGTCAGGGAGAATGACA
>SKTQ01000004.1 GCA_007122505.1 Bacteroidales bacterium
ACATTTACCTGAGTACATTCAGTGATGTTTTGGTATGGACGGGTTCATTCTGGTTGGGTGCCATGCTTTATTTTTTTCTTTTGGTTTTTATCTTTGATTTGATCAGAATGGTACATCACCTGCTGCCATTTTTTCCCGCTATCATTACCGAAAACATGGAAAAGGTTCGATTATATTCTTTTATCGGGTCTGTTATACTGGTTGCCATGCTGCTGACCATAGGTCATATCAACACCCTGCATCCGCGCGTGCGGCATTTGGACATTCACATTGAAAGCAAGCAGGCGGGAAAGCTGGGAGAATTGCGTGCGGTATTGATGTCCGATATACATCTTGGCACATTGATCGGCAACGGGCATTTTCGAAAAGTGGTGGCCAAGGTTCAGGCATTGAATCCGGATATTATTTTCCTGGCTGGTGACATACTGGACGAAGACCTGGCACCTGTAATACGGCAAAACACGGGTGAAACCCTGCGTGATTTATCGGCGCCCCTCGGTGTATTTGGTGTGATGGGCAATCATGAACACATTGGAGGAGCGAAAGAAGCGCATCATTACCTGGAGTCACATGGAATACAGATGATCCGTGACAGTGTTGTTAAGATTGCGGAGAGTTTTTACCTTGTAGGTCGTGATGACCGCGACAAAATTCGGTTCACCGGCCGAAAACGCCTTCCGCTTTCTGAACTAATGGCTGAGACAAGCTCCGGATATCCGGTGATTTTGCTGGACCATCAGCCCTTTTATCCGGAAAAGGCAGCCGCTGCGGGGGTGAACCTGCAATTATCCGGACATACGCATCACGGACAGTTGTGGCCTTTGAATTTCATAACCCGTGCCATTTACACAATCAGTTATGGTTATGCGAACATTGACGGGATGCATATGTATGTATCCAATGGGGTGGGTACATGGGGGCCACCCATGCGGATAGGCAACAGGCCGGAGATTGTATCATTGCATATCCGTTTCGGCAACAATCATCAGGTGAGCGCTGAGTCGCTGAAAACATTGCCCCAATTTACCGATTTGGATTGAAAACAATCTCTGGCTCCATGAAACCCCGGGCAACAAATGAAATAATCGCTCCGAGACAGCAGGATCAAATATTACCTTTGGCCAGGCAATGACCGGAAAGTTTAAAATGCTATGCAAATAATTGTGCGAATGGGCTAATACCGAACTGTTTCTTCCTGGTTGTTTTCCTTTTTTTCTTTTTTTGAACCACCAAACAAGCGACTCAGGAAGTCACTGATTTTTTGATAGGTTTGGTAAACATAAGAGACCCCGCTTGTCACTTTTCTGAAGGTGTAGATTATGGTAAACACCTGTCCTATTGAGTGAAAGCTTTCCATCATCTTGTTTTCAGCAAGCATGGCTTCATAGCGCATACGAGCCTTTTGCAGTTTGATATCCTGGGTGGTCTTTATGTGTTTTAGTGATTCAAACATGTATATGAGGTTGCGTTTTCAGTTTGGATTAGAAGTATGTACTCCAAATGATAAAGAAGAGCCTTTACAAAGGGGTTTCATCTTCATCATCACTAAAGAAAATATTCAGCATGACACGGATAGCCCAACGGCCAAACAGTCGATTGCGGGATGCATATAAAATGATAGCCAATAAGAGGTAAGCTCCACCGATGATCAATACACCGAGCGGATAAGAGTTTACCAGTTCACCAACATAAAATGCTGCCGCACCGGAAAGGAATAACAGGGCCAGCATTGCCACCATCAGCACTACGACATTGGCCATGAAGAGGCTCAGGATTTTTACCGCCTTTTCAAACGCAAGGATACCATAATAGGAAATTTTGGTTTCCAGGTATTTCTGCAGGTTGTCCTTCAGGTCGGCAATGTTGGCCAGCAGTTCTTTACCATCCATAATCGGGGTGGTTGGTTATGATTTGTCCTCCTCGGGCATTGCTTTTTTGATCCTGACCCTGGCGTCTTCTGTCTTTTCAGAAACATATTGTTTCAGCTCATCCATTTTGGTATTGACTTGCTTAGCCAGTTCATCAGAATACTCTTTCCCTTTGTCTTTCAGCTTTTGCCTGGTTTCTTCACCGGAGGAAGGCGCAAACAAAAGGCCTGCTGCAACGCCCACTGCGGCACCAAAAATAAAACCAAATAAAACTTTTCCGTTTGAACTACTCATAATGTATGGTATTAAGGTTAAACACTCGATTAGTACGGTTAAAAAACAAAAATTGTCTTGTTTTTTAACTATATAACAAAGATAACAAAAAAATGATCACTGCGCAAATATTTGTCAATTTTGCAATGAAACACCAACATTTTTACGGAATTTACGTATATATGTTATAAAAAGGCGATGATATTTTATATTTTTATGAAATGGTCATCATGTCTACGGATGCTTTAAGCATTTCCGTATTATTCAAGTGAAAATACGCCTATCATGGTAAAAAAAGAACTTCGTTTGCATTTTTCTGAGGTTGATGATGTTCTCGCATTGCCTGAAGATGAACAACATCTTGTTGATCTTGCCCGAAAAATGTGCAGTAATGCTTACGCACCCTACTCTACTTTTTATGTGGGTGCGGCCATTTTATTGGAGAACGGGGAGATTGTCACCGGGTCAAACCAGGAGAATGGTGCTTATCCCAGCGGATTATGTGCCGAGAGGGTAGCTGCTTTTGCCGCTTCATCGGTTTTCCCGGGGGTTGCCATGACCAAAATTGCCGTAAGTGCCCGGTCTAACCGCATCAGGGTGGAGGACCCGGTTTCTCCCTGTGGTGCCTGCCGCCAGGTGCTCTTTGAATATGAAAACACCCAGAAGGCCCCCATGAAAATGTTGCTTAGCAAAGAAGACGGCAAAGTTGTCATCATTGAAAAAATTCAGGACCTGCTCCCCATGTCTTTTACAGGAAATGGGTTGAAGAGAACATAATCACAGAAGCAAAATTGAACATTCCTGCCCGTTTTGCGGTTTGGCTGTAAAGATTACAGGACACACTTTCTTTGCCCGGGTAAAAGACCCTGATCAAGGTCAGATCCATTTGTTTATTCTTTAGTCTGCAATGAACAGCACCAGGATAATCGGTAATGAAAAGGGCCCTGTTAAACAAAATTTGTTTCACATAAACCATAATAAACATGTATATTATTCGCATGCTGTCGGTTATTCTGATAATGCTGATGCTTCCGGGTGGTTTGACCGGACAGGGAAAGCCTGCTTATCAGCTTTTCAACCAGGATGGTGAGCCGGTTGTTTTCAGTGAGATGCTCAATGCATCAGCAGAGGCCCGGGTGGTCCTGTTCGGGGAGCTTCATAATAATCCTATTGCGCACTGGCTGCAACTGGAATTGAGTATCGGCCTTGCCGGTTTGCCCGACAAAAACCTGGTTTTGGGTGGAGAGATGTTTGAAGCTGATGATCAGATTGTTTTGGATGAATATTTTCAGGGCTTGATCCTGGAACGCCACTTCAGGGCAGAGGCCAAACTGTGGAACAATTATGAAACAGACTATCTTCCTCTTGTGGAACTGGCCAGGGAGCGCGGTTTTCCTTTTATTGCAACAAACATTCCGCGAAGATATGCCGCACTTGTTCACAGGAGAGGATTTGAAGCGCTTGAAAAACTGAGTGATCAGGCAAGGTCCTACATCGCACCATTGCCCATTCCTTATGATCCGGATTTGCCCGGTTACCGTGCCATGCTCGAGATGGAAGGCTTACCCGCTCATGGCACCGAGAATTTCCCAAAAGCACAAGCCATCAAG
>SKTQ01000179.1 GCA_007122505.1 Bacteroidales bacterium
ATAAGGACATTGCCATACTTGCCACTGGCAGATTTCATTTCTAATTCATAAAAAAAATTTTTGCGATTTGAAAAAAAGCGTATATTTGCAGTCGCAATTGAACAGCTATGCGGAAATAGCTCAGCTGGTAGAGCACGACCTTGCCAAGGTCGGGGTCGCGGGTTCGAGTCCCGTTTTCCGCTCAAAAAACAACCTCTGCAAAGAGGTTTTTTTATATCAAAGCGACCAGTTCGCATACCGTTTGCCCGGATGGTGGAATTGGTAGACACCCAGGACTTAAAATCCTGTGGCCATTGCGGCCGTGCCGGTTCGAGCCCGGCTCCGGGTACGGAAAACCCCAAAGATCGAACGATCATGGGGTTTTTTTTCAGGCAAAAAGTGTTGTATTGTTCCCTGCCTGGTGATTGAGTTAATATGGCGGTCTTATTGTTCTGAACTGCCGGCCATGGTTATTTCCTGAACTTCTTCACAAAGTCTTCCACCTCCTGCACCCCACCTTGATAAACCAGGTAACCGTTATAGGGTTCGCGGCGGGTAATGTCATCATTCATGGGTGTGAGCATGATTTTTTTCACTTCATCAAGATCCTGGGTTTGTCCAAGTGCCCATCCCAGTTTAACCCAAGCTACTTCAGGCAGCATATTTTCGGCGGGAACCACACCCAGTGCCATCATCTCCCGGCCGGTCTCATACACAAACATCTGCACATACCCCCAAAGGGTTTGCACAGTCATGTAAACAGCTACACCCTTTTTTGAAGCCCTCTCCAGGGCTGGATACAGCGGTTTGTTCACGTGGCCCAGACCTGTTCCGGCAATGATAATCTCCTTGTAGCCATTGTCCACCAAGGAGTCAACCATATCCGGAAACATATTTGGATAATAATAAAGGATGGCCACTTTCTCCTCAAAATAAGGCATAATCTTTACCTTGCGGTTTTTGCGCCGTGGGTTGTAATCTTTTTTTATGGGTTTTACCCCGGCGGTGGTAACCGTACCCAGGGGTATGTCACCAAGGGTACGAAATGTGCTGCGGTATGAGGAATGCATTTTACGCACCCTTGTGCCCCGGTGCAGCATTCCGTACTCGTCGGAGGTGGGGCCAAACATACATACCATTACTTCGGCAATATCGCCATAACCGGCCGTATAGCAGGCATGCATCAGGTTGAGTGCCGCATCGGAAGATGGACGATCGGAGGAGCGCTGTGATCCGACCAAAACAATAGGAACAGGCGGATCCTGTATCATGTAGGTCAATGCAGCTGCCGTGTGATGCAATGTGTCGGTGCCATGTCCGATTACAATACCGTCGATACCGTTTTCTATTTCTTTGCCAATGGCCACAGCGAGTTGTTTATACTGCTCCGGGCCCATATTTTCGCTGAACACGGCAAACACCTTTTCGGTGGTAAGATTGCAGATATCTGCCAATTCGGGTACGGCGCCATAAAGCTCGCCGGGAGAAAAAGCAGGGATCACAGCACCTGTGCGGTAATCAAGACGCGAGGCAATGGTGCCCCCGGTGCCAATCAGCTTTACCCTGGGCAATCCTTTGGTATAGGGAAACTCCTTTTCAGGAATCTTGTAATTTGCCTTCTTGTAACCCGTTTCATGCATACTTATCAGGGTACGCACATCTATTCCCACATTATAACCGGTAGGGATCTTGAGCACAATGTGCGAATCATCATCATTTTCAGAACGTGGAAGGATGGTACCGACAAAGTTTCCCCTGTTGGTTTCAATAGTGGCCTGACCCCACACCCTTACATTGAATTTTTTTAGCGCCTTCAGCGCCGGACCCTTATATCCCTGAAAGAAATCTTCACTCATAGGTGTATTGCGTTGTATGTTGTATGTTTGCCCTCTGCTCCGGCGGTGTTTAATCCATTAAGCCATCGATGGTTTCTCTGAGCCGGGCCAGCGACATATTCCCCAGTGCACCGCTGCGCAGCTGCCCCATTAACCAGTTCACTTCCACCTCCCTGCCACTATTGATACGAATGTTGGCAAATTTTTCCCTGAGAAAGCCCATATTTTCCAGCACTTTCTTCTTATCCAAAGGACTAAAGCCGATTCCTGTGAGCAATGACTCAACATCCATCTTTGGATGTTCATAAATATCGGGCAACATTCGTTTAATCAGTTCCCGGTCAAGACCCTTCTTCCGGATGTCGGCAAGGATGTCGGCCACCCGGTGATAGCGAAACCCCGGAGCCCGACGGTAATGGCCTTCCACAAATTTCATCCGGTGCCCGAACAATGTTCCCACAAAAACAGGGTCCTCCCCCTGCTCTTCTACCATGCATTTGATCAATGGAAACAAATTGTTTCTGAATATGTATGTATAAGTATCCTCCGGAATGCCCCATTTCTTCATGGTATGAAAGGCGTCGATGGTTTCTGTGGGAAGGTTTTGCCCCAACCTGTCAATGTCCTCATCTAACAAGGGAATTGGCGGAGAATCAGTGTCGGGATACATCCTGTCGGCGCCCGGAAGCACCCTTTCAAAAATGGTGGTCCCATCAGGGAAAGATTTCCTGGTTTCGTTGGGCACACCCTCAAATGCCATCCGGCACCTTTCCTCAATGGTCTCCAGTGCAGTAGGAATATCTTCAGCCGGTCCCCAGAAAAACAGTACGCTGTCCTCTTCTGTGCTTCCCAAATTTTTTCTCAGGTATTGAAATGCCTCATCGGAAATGGGATTGACATAGCTCTCTTCACTATACATATTGGGCTTTTCTATGCAGGCGATCACCTTCAGCCGGTCGCTGAATTCATCCGCAAACACCTTGCCCGGTTGCGTAAAATGTGACATAGCACCATAAAAACCCGGCAGATTGACACCATACAACTTTACACCATTGTTCTTGAGGTCTTTTATGGGTTGAGAAAACTGACCATATGTTTTGATGTCCAGTTCCTTGTAGTTCATCTGCCATTTTTCGGGCTGCCTGATCCTGTCCAGCAGGAATTGGCGAATGTGCAACAACGCCCATTGCCGGAATGCCTCATTATGGGTCAGTTCGGGGATCCACTTTATGCGTGAAACGCCCTTGATTTCCACCCTTGTGCCACCCCGGCAACTCACATTAACATCTTGCCGGGCGGCACCCATGCCCGTACGTACCTTGCCGGTGCTGCGATTCAAAAAGCGTATTACCTGACACGCCTCTGCCACTTCATCAGGGTTAACCATGTCGGGATATGTAACGGTTTCGATCAGCGGCATACCCAAACGGTCGGTCTTATACGTCCGCCAATGACCAACATCCGAAATTTCCCTGCAAGAGTCCTCTTCCAGGCTGAGCTGGATCAAGCGAATGGTTTTATTTTTTAGTTGAATGGCGCCCTCAACCCCAATGATGGCAGTACGCTGGAAGCCTGTAGGGATGCTGCCATCCAGGTATTGTTTCCTGGTGATATGGATCTCTCCAACGATGTTGAGTTTTTTAAGCAGTGATATTTGTATGGCAATGTCCACTGCCTTTCGGTTTACCGGGAAAGGCGGTGTATCGTCCACCTCGTAGGTGCAGGTGGTTTCATTTTTGATGCGGTATATGATGTTTTTTTTTGTTTTGAATTCCATCAAAGCCGTTCCGTCATATTCGCCCAGTTCGCTGAGAGTTGGCCTCATATGCCGGATCACTTCCGCATCATAACTGTCGTTATCCTGGTAGATGCCGGCAGGGCAGCGGCAAAACAGCTTTTCATCCGTATCCAGTTGCTGATGCACCTCCAATCCCGACATGAAGCCGATCCGGTCGTAGTCGGCCTGTGTGGCTTCCTTTCTCGGCACATAGCCGATCCGCTTCATGCTTTCTGCGTAGTTATGAATCTCAAAATTTTTTTTCATCTGTAGTTGGTATCATCCGCCAGGCTTTTATTGATTGCTATGGCAGGTTATTCATGGCACATATTCAACATAAAAAGCTGATCTCTGCCCGGATCAGGAGATGGTTTTTTTAAAACGGATATTTCGCTCATCCAGGTATTTCATCACAAACTCAAAACAATCTGCATCCATGCCGATCAGCTCCAGGGGAAACACCCCTTTGCCGCTAAACTGCCCGCTTAGCACCAGTTCGGCATTGGCTGTGGCGGTGAAACCTGTTGTGCGAGCCATGGAAGTAATTTTCTCCACTTCATCATATTCATCATATAATTCATACACAATATTTTTCGCTTCTCCATCCTCCACGCCTGTCAATTCAATACGCATAACGGTAAACTCCCTTTCCTCCGGCTCCAGCTGCCAGTCGCGAATGAGCACTTTGCTGGTAAAGTCGATGGGGCGGATGGATGCATTGTTGACCGTGAGTGGTTCTTTGTCGAAAAAGCCGGCAATTTTCAGTGCCTGTATCAATTGGATATGGCCCGGATAGCGCAGTGTTTTTTCTTTCATATTGGGAATATGATCCATGTTTCGCAGCAATGACCGCAGCCCGTCGGTGTAAAAAGCTTCCAGTGTTCCCACCTTGTCAAAGAAAACCATTTCAGGCTCGCTCATGGCAGGTTTTATCATCCTTTTGCCTTTCTCAACAAAGCGTGCCGGACGCGTATATTCCTCTACCACATCAATGGGCGAAAAGGGAGCTTTGTAATAAAATGGATAGATTTTTACTTTTGGCAGCCCGCCAACATAATAGGAAAAGTGCTCTATTTCCATAAAATCATTATGATGACCCACAATCAGGTTGGGCAAGCCGGGAGCCACTCCACAATCGGTGATGGCAGTTACACCCTTCCTGGCTGCCAGGTTATTAAGTTCCATAAAGTCTTCCGGCATGAATGAGATATCAACGATATTTTTTCCGGCTTCTATCACCGTTTTCACAATATCAAATCCCATAAACCCCGGAACCGCAGAAACAACCAGGTCAAATTCGTTTACCAATGACTGAACGGATTCCTCTTCCATCAGGTTAACACCTCTTGTTTCAATATCATAATTCTCCGACAGGAAGGAAAGTGATTGGCGGTCGATATCTGCTGCACATACATGATGCTTTTTTGCCAGGTCGATGGCAATGGCTTTGCCTACCATTCCGGCGCCAAGTACAATGATCTTTTTATTTTTCATAACAAGTGTCTTTTGGGTTGTGTTTCGGTAACAGCACCATCAGGATTTGATCATGACGGCAGAATAAACCAGGCCGCGAAGCTCTGCTGCCTTCCATAATCAGTATCGCCGTGGCTTTCCGGTTTGCTTCCGGAAAGCTTTGGCCACATGCACGATACCTCCTGATCGGTTGGCGAAGTTAAAAAAATGTTCAGAAAAGATCATGGAAAATACATGCTATTGCTTAATTTTGTGTGAAATTGCAACCAGACCGATCTAATCCATTAGTGATATCCATGCAAATCCACAACAAATCGGGTCAATACGCCGGCAGACGAAAGATCGTTTCCGGCATCATCATTGTTGTCGGTTTGGTTTTGCTGGGGCGGTTGTTTATGCTGCAAATCATCGATCCTTCTTACAAAGCCTTTGCAAGAAGCAATTTTCTGCGACACATTACAGACTATCCTGCCCGTGGTCTGATTTATGACCGCCACGGTGAACTCTTGGTTTACAATGAAGTTCATTATGACCTGATGGTCATACCGGGCCAGGTGGGCGACATTGACACCCTTGAATTCTGCCGGCTGTTGAACATGGATGTATCCACTTTTGAGAGCCGTCTTTTGCAGGCCAGGAGGCATTCAAGGTTCAGGGCATCTGTTTTTGAACGACAGATATCAAAAACCACTTTTGCTGCTTTCCAGGAAAAGATGTTCCGCTTCCCCGGCTTTTTCGTACAGCCGCGTACCCTCCGTCGTTACACTTATCCGATCGCCACGCATACTTTTGGTTATGTGGGTGAGGCCGGTCCGGGTATCATCGGCAACGATCCCTATTACCGGCCCGGCGATTTTATCGGTATCAGCGGTATTGAAAGAGCCTACGAGAAAGAGCTTCGGGGGCAAAAGGGATTACGTATCCGCATGGTTGATGTTTTTAACCGCGACATCGGACCTTTTCACGACGGGAGATACGACACACTTGCCATAGCCGGAAAAGACATTTATACCACGCTGGACACGCAGCTGCAATTATATGGCGAAAAGCTGATGCAAAACAAGCGTGGAAGCATTGTGGCCATTGAACCGGCAACAGGAGAGGTTTTGACGCTGGTGTCGGCACCTTCCTTTGACCCGGGGCTGTTGGTTGGCAGGCAACGAACCAGAAATTACCGGATGCTTCAGAATGATACCTTAAAGCCGCTTTTTAACAGGGCTTTGATGGCACAATATCCGCCGGGATCGGTATTCAAGCTGGTGAGTACACTGATCGCATTACAGGAAGGGGTTGTGGAACCCCACACCAGGTACGGGTGCGGCGGTATTTACCATGCCGGCGGCATCAGTGTCAGATGCAGGTCTCACCCCAGCCCGGTAAATGTGGTAACGGCCATCAAATATAGTTGTAACACCTACTCCAGCATCATCTTTCAAAATACCATCAACAATCCGGTATTTGGTGGTATTCAACATGCTTTTTCCCACTGGCGTGATTACCTCGTGAGTTTTGGCTTTGGCAGAACCTTTGGAAGCGATCTGGCTTTTGAGTTACCCGGATTGGTTGCCACTGCTGACTATTATGACAGGCTTTACGGGCGCTCGGGATGGAGGTCTCAAACCATTCTTTCGCTTGGCATAGGGCAGGGAGAACTGGGTGTAACCCCCATGCAGCTTGCCAACATGACCGCCGCCATTGCCAACAGGGGTTACTATTTAACTCCCCATGTGGTAAAAGCCATCGATGACCCTTCCAGCCCTAACACAAGATATTCGCTGGCAAACAACATCCCCATCGACAAGGAACATTTTGAAACCATTGTACACGCCATGCACATGGTTGTTGAAGACGGCACCGGGCGGTTCTCCCGTATTCCGGGTATCAGTATGGCCGGAAAAACAGGTACCGTGCAAAATCCCCACGGCGAAAATCATTCAGTTTTTGTGGCTTTTGCACCCGTTGATGACCCGCAAATCGCTATTTCAGTAGTGGTTGAAAACGCCGGTTACGGGTCTGTTTGGGCCGCCCCCATTGCCAGCCTCATGATAGAACAATACCTGACAGGAAAAGTGCAACGCAAATGGTTTGAAGACAGGGTATTAAACCAAAGCTTCTTAACAGCCCAACCATGACAAAGAAACAAGGTATCATAAAAAACTCCGACAAAACAGTCATTCTGTTGTTTCTGGTCATGGTTGCAATCGGATGGTTAAACATATATGCTGCAGAATACACCGAAGGCAGAGGGCATGTGTTCGACCTTGGTACGAGTTTCGGAAAACAGCTGATGTTTATCCTTTCCGGGTTGGTGATAGCGGCAGCGGTAATGCTCATTGATGTGAGGTTTTTTACCGGTTTTGCCAAAATCATTTACGGGGTTTCCATCCTCTTATTGGTGGCCGTTTTATTTGCAGGAGTAGAGATCAATGCCACCAAAGCCTGGTTCCGGATTGGAGGTCTGGCTTTTCAACCATCAGAAATCGCCAAATACGGAACGGCGCTCGCACTGGCCTCCATTATTGGCAACATGCGAACCCGAAAGCCCGGAAAAGCAGACCTTCTCAAAGGATTTGGCGTGATTTTGCTGCCGGCCGGGCTGGTACTTCTGCAAAAAGACGTAGGCACCACATTGGTATTCCTTTCGTTCTCCCTGGCACTCTTCAGAGAAGGCTGGATAGGACTGATCGCTTTAGCGGTTGGGGGCATAGCAGTGTTTTTGTTTGTATTGACATTAATGATGAATGAATTCATCATTATCGGCGGCCTGGCTTTCATGGCTGTTGTCATCGGTGTCATCACGAGAAAAAAAACAGGTGCGGTTCTTCACGTAATCACATTATTCCTCGTTTTATCGGGTTACGTTTATTCTGTGGACTATGCATTTGACAATATCCTGCAACCACACCACAAAGCCAGAATAGAAGTGCTGGTGCATGGCAACGCAGACCTTCAGGGTGCCGGATATAACCTCCATCAGTCAAAAATTGCCATCGGTTCGGGAGGCTTATGGGGAAAAGGTTTTCTGCAGGGTACGCAAACACAATTTAATTTTGTGCCCGAGCAAACTACCGATTTTATTTTCTGTACGATTGGAGAAGAATGGGGGTTTGCCGGAAGCCTGGTGATCATTGGCTTGTTTGTTTGGCTTTTGTTACGCTTGCTGTATCTTGCCGAAAGGCAAAAATCTACATTTAGCAGGGTTTTTGGCTATTCAGTCACCTCTGTCTTGTTTTTCCACTTTGCCGTTAACATCGGCATGACGGTTGGTCTGGTGCCGGTTATCGGCATACCTTTGCCCCTGATCAGCTATGGTGGTTCATCTTTATGGGGAACCACCCTGATGATATTTACCTTTTTGAAATTTGATGCCAACCGCCATGAAATGCTTTAATCCATAAGAAGTTGACGCATATTACAAAACACATATCGTATTTGAAAGAAATTATTCACGGGCGAACAATCAAACTACATGCAGGAACCGGTCGCTCCAAAAACAACATTCGATGAAGATTGCATTTTTCGGTCGCGCTTTTGATCCTTCATTTTTTGATAATTTCAGGTTGCTTGTTCATTTGCTGGAACAAAAAGCCACATCATTTCAGATCTACGAGAGTTTTTACAAGCACATCAGGGACTATGTTTATTTTGAACGTCCCGTAACAGTGCTTGCAAACCAAAGCAAGCCTGAAAGCGACACCTTTTGTTTGATCAGCCTGGGCGGTGATGGCACACTGCTGGATACCATCACCCTGGTGCAGGATACCGGTATTCCGGTACTGGGCATTAATACCGGGCGTCTGGGTTTTTTGTCTGCCATTTCTTCGGAAGAGATCAGCTATGCCGCACAGTCTTTGTTAACAGGTGATTACACCATTGATAAAAGAACCGCCTTGCAATTGGTGGAGCCCTCCAGCCTTTTTGGCAGCATCAACTTTGCCCTCAATGAATTGACTGTACTGAAACGCGACAACGCCACCATGATCACCATCAGCGCATATGTGGACGATCTTTTTCTGAACACCTACTGGGCTGATGGCCTGATCGTAGCAACACCAACCGGATCAACAGGTTACTCCTTAAGCTGCGGCGGTCCGATCATTTCACCTGAAAGCAGAAACCTGGTCATCACACCCATTGCCACACACAATCTGACTGTAAGACCCATCGTGATTCCGGATCACAGCCGGGTAAAACTGAAAATAACCGGCCGCACACAAGATTATCTCGTGTTGCTTGACTCGCGGTCAAGACCCCTCAATAAGACCACCGAACTGGTGGTTACCAGGGCTGAATTTACCATGAACCTGGTTTGTGTGGGACAAAAAGATTTTTACAAAACCATCCGCAACAAGCTCGCCTGGGGGCTGGATAAAAGAAACTGACCATAAAATATTATTCTTACCTGTTCGTTATGTTTGTTGAAACTGAGAATTCATGAAAAGATATTTCCTGATACTGGCTTTGCCTTTACTTTTGTTGGATGTTTCGCCGGTGAAGGCACAAACCTTTGAATTTGGGTTGTTTGCGGGTACTTCCACATACATTGGAGACTATAATCCATACAATGAACCTTCCAGTTTGATCACAGCACCCGGCATATCGGGAGGTGTCTTCGCGCGTTTTAATTATACCGATCATGTAGCCTTGCGATTGAATGCAATATACGGTCAAATCAGTGGAACAGCAGACAACACAACCTATTTCATCCCTCCTGCGCAACAAACTTTCAGCACGGGAGTTGCCGAATTGTCACTGATTGGAGAAATCAACTTCCTGCCCTATGTGGCCGGTGACCCTGACAGCAAATTTTCTCCTTACATTTTTGGCGGAAGCGGAGCCGTTTTTTTTGAAGATGTATATGCACAAGAGTATAAAATCAACCGGCTGGGATTAATTCTCGGACTGGGTTTTAAATACCATATCACAAACAAGATCAACGGGGGTGTGGAATGGGGAATGCGGGCCACTACCACCGACGAGCTGGATGGTATTTACCATACAGCCAACAGTCCCGGTGTAGGCAACCCGAAAGTGAACGACTGGTATTCTTTTGCCGGTCTTACCTTTACCATTCGGATCAGGGACAGATGCAGTGTTTTCTGTCCTTATTAACACAAATTTTCATAAAGTTGGTGTTTTTCCTTTTATTTATCCAAACATTTTAAGAAATTTGTGCCACTTTTGGGAGGTATAATATATTGATTAAGAATGGATTTAAAGGAACGTATTGACAAAGAGAAGCTTCCGCTGCATGTTGCACTGATAATGGATGGTAACGGAAGATGGGCTCGGCAGCGCGGAAAGGAACGGATCTTTGGCCATGAAAACGGCATAGAAGCTGTGCGTGACACAGTAAAAGCAGCTGCCGATCTGGGGGTGCAGTACCTGACTTTCTTTGCTTTTTCCACTGAAAACTGGTGCCGTCCGCACAAGGAAGTGGAAACACTGATGGACCTTTTGGTCAGAGCCATCGGCAATGAAACTCCCGAACTGAATGAAAATGGTGTTCGATTGCAAGCCATTGGAGATCTGGAGTCGCTGCCGGAAATATGCCGGGAAAAATTAAAGGATGCCCTGGAGCTGACAGCAACCAACAATAAGCTGATCGTAACAGTCGCCCTTAGCTACAGCGCAAGATGGGAAGTAGTGAACGCCGTCCAGAAAATTGCCAGGAAGATTGCCGACAGAACCATCAATCCTGACGACATAGATGAAGAATTGTTTGTTAATCACCTGGAAACAGCGAACATACCTGATCCCGACCTGCTGATTCGTACCAGCGGAGAGCTGAGACTTAGTAACTTTCTGCTTTGGCAAATGGCTTATACCGAACTGTTTTTTACTCCCGTTTTCTGGCCCGATTTTAGAAGAAAACATTTTTACCAGGCAATTATTGACTATCAAAGAAGAGAAAGACGATTCGGAAAAGTCAATAACCAGCCTGCCATCTCAAAAAATATACTGAAATAAGGATTGAATCATGTTAAGATTGGTCCCCCGCTTTTTTCTCCCGATGTTGCTAATGATATCTGCACCGGTATTTGCCCAGCAGGTGCTCACAGGCGACCAGATCGTCCTTGACCCAATGAACCCCAGAGAATACCAGATTGGGGGAATTACTGTCAGCGGCACTCAATTTCTCGAACCCAGTGTGGTGGTCATGGCCAGCCGGCTAAGTGTCGGCCAGCGTATCACCATCCCCGGTGAAGATATCTCCAGCGCCATCACACGCCTGTGGGCCAACGGCCTGTTCAAGCATATCAGCATCGGCATCACATCCATCCAGGATGATGTGGTATTTCTGGATATTCAGCTGGAAGAACGGCCCCGGCTCACAAGATACGAATTCAAGGGGATCCGGAGATCAGAAGCCGACGACCTGCGCGATAAGCTCAACCTGGTAAGGAACGATGTTGTAACCGAAAACCTGCTTTTCCGTGCCGAAAATGCCATCCAAGAGTATTATATGGGGAAAGGGTATCTTACACCCACTATCGAAATACGGCAACTGGCAGATACAGCCCGGGTGAATAGCATGATCCTGGAGTTTGAGATCGACAGAGGCAACAGGACACGTATCCGGGAAATCAACATCTATGGAAATGAAGTGCTCACCGACAGGCAGATCAAGCGAATCATGAAAAATACCCGGGAAAGAAGCCTTCGGTTCCTTTTTTCATCATCCAAACTTGTGGACGATGAATTTGAAGAAGATAAACGTAACCTGATTGCCAGGTATAATGAGCTGGGCAAACGAGATGCAGCAATTATCAGAGACTCAATCTATTTTGTGGACGATGATCGTATAGAAATTGATCTGCATATCTACGAAGGCCCAACTTACTTCTTTCGCAATATTGTGTGGGTGGGAAACACGGTTTATCCCGAAGAAGTGCTCAATGAGGTCCTAAATATCAGGCCCGGAGACGTGTATAACCAGGCCAAGCTGGAAAAGAACCTTTTCATGAACATGGATGAAGGCGACATTAGCTCCCTGTATATGGATGTGGGTTATCTTTTCTTTCAGCTAGATCCGGTTGAAGTAGCCATTGTAAACGATTCCATCGACATTGAGATCAGGATATGGGAGGGAGAACAAGCGCGCATCAACAGGGTGAGTGTAAGCGGAAACACACGGACCAATGATCACGTGATCATGCGTGAGATTAGAACGCGACCCGGGCAATTGTTCAGCCGTTCTGCCATTATCCGGAGCCAAAGGGAAATTATCCAGCTGGGGTTTTTCAACCAAGAAACCATTGACGTACGTCCTATCCCCAACCCTGCCGATAACACTGTAGACCTGGAATATGTTGTGGAAGAAACCTCTTCTGACCAGATTGAGCTCTCCGGCGGATGGGGAGCCAACCGGATCATCGGCACGGTGGGCATTTCGTTCAACAATTTTTCCACACGTAACGTATTCAACAGAGAAGCCTGGCGGCCTTTGCCAACTGGCGACGGACAAAGGCTGTCATTGCGCGCCCAGACCTACGGACGCGGATACCTCTCTTACAGCTTATCATTTACCGAACCATGGCTGGGAGGACGCCGGCCCAATGCCCTAAGCCTTTCCTTTTATCAAACTACACACCGCAGAAATCTTGCAAGAACCCATCCCAATTACGGATATTATTCTATCCTCGGTTCATCGGTAGGGCTCGCAAAAAGGCTGACCTTCCCGGATGATTACTTTTTCCTGCAGCAGTCAGTCACCTATCAGCACTATGATATATTAAACAGTCCCATCCGGTTTATTTTTGACAACGGACAATCCAATAACCTCAGCTACCGCGTGGTTTTTGGCAGGAACTCAAAAGATGGTGTTTTATTCCCCCGCCGGGGCTCTGAAGTATCTCTTTCGCTGCAGCTAACAGCACCTTACTCTTTATTCAGGGACAAGGATTTCACCGATGCAACCCCCCAGGAAAAATATCGCTGGCTCGAATACCACAAATGGCATTTCAGGGGGAACTGGTATACCCCAATCGTGGGTGACCTTGTGTTAACTGCACGTGTAAGGTTCGGATTTCTTGGCTTCTATAACTCCGATATCGGGTATCCCCCATTTGAACGGTTTTACCTCGGTGGCGACGGACTGTCGGGCTGGGAAATCGACGGCCGCGAAATCATTGCCCTCAGGGGATATACCAATTATGCACTTACCCCCAGAAACGCAC
>SKTQ01000247.1 GCA_007122505.1 Bacteroidales bacterium
TCGCACTTTCGCTTTCTTCAAATGCAAAGTTAAATATATCATTGATTCAGAGGTACATTATTTGGAGATGCTGTTGACATCTGCCGGGAAAACAATCGTTTGCCAAAAAAAAGCCCCGAAATATTCTTCGGGGCTTTTGCAAACATGCTCTGTTTAAACTCTGAAAAGGTTTTATCCTTTAATAACCCTCGTTCTGAACGAGGTTGTGGTTCACGTCAATTTCCCTTTGTGGTATGGGGAGTACAAGTCTCCAGTCATTCCATTGTATGGTTTGGCCAACATGAGGTGATCCGGTAGGTGCGACCACACTCTTCTGGAAACGGCGGACATCGTGCAGTTTATGTCCTTCGAAGGAGAGTTCGCGGAAGCGTTCTTCATAGATCATTTCCAGGGTAAGATCGGTCCAGGCCGAAGCATTAGCCCTGCTTCTGATGGCGTTGATGTCGTCCAGCGGGTTTGCACCAATGCTTGATCCATTGCGGAAGTTGGCTTCAGCACGTGTCAGGATCATTTCAGCAAGCCTGATCACCTGAATGTTGGCATCATGTTTACCCCATTTGGCCGACATATTATTGCCGCTATCGGTACCCACGCCCACATAAAACATTGTGGGAACGTCTGCGATGGTTGATATTTCGCTGTCTTCTGTTAGCTGAATACGCAGATCATCCGGTTCAAACATGTCGAAATACGCTGCTGATGCATATACATCTCCCCTGCCCAATCCATCAAGGCTGGCAAAGAATGTTGCAATACCTGAGTTGGCTTGTCCGGCATTGCTGGTGGCATTCTGGTTGATCATGAATACATCTTCGGTGGTATATTCATCATTGTTGAATGCACTTCTCGGATGCTCATGCAATGCATCGTAACCGTTAAAGTTATCGATAACCGTATTGGCATATTGGGCTGCATGTTCCCAGTTGCCCATGGCCAGGTGCACCCTTGAAAGGAAAGCTGACGCAGTGCTGCTGGTAGCCCGTCCTCCGTTGGCACCAAATCCTGTTGGCAATCCTGCCAGCAATTGATTGGCAAGGCCCAGGTCTTCCAGTACTTGCTGATATACCGCACCCACAGTAGCACGCGCGGGATAGTCATCTTCGGTGATACCTGCCGTAGGTGTGAGTACGAGTGGTACACCCGGATTGTTCTGGCCGGCTGCGTATGGCAGGGCATAGAATCGTACCAGCTCAAAATAGAGGATGCCGCGAATAAAACGCGCTTCACCTTCTACCCTATTACGATGACCTTCGTCGACCACATCCAGACTCTCCAGGATATTGTTTGCAAGGTCTATGGCTTTGTAGCTTACGCTCCATTTGGAAGAAACAAAGCCATCGTTGGGGTCCATAGACTTCCAGTTCCATTGGCGAAACTGAATAAAGGTGCCAATCCAGTTGAGTTCACCGGAGTTACCCACCAGGTCACTGTGAAATACGCTTGTGCCTGCATACAGGTTGCTGCTGCCCACGAGCGACCATGCTCCGTTTAAGGCGTTGACAACGCCGGCATGATCGGCATAAATGGCATCATCACTGACTGATTGTTGCGGTTCTATATCAAGAAAGTTATCGCAGGAAAAGAACACGCCAGCCAGGAAAACCAAACTTAGATATGTGATTATTTTTTGTGTTTTCATTTCTTTCCAGTTTTTTGAATAAATGAATGACATTGGCTTAAACATTAAAAACCAAGGTTTAAACCAAATGTAATTGTCCTTGGCTGTGGTGCAGTATAGAAATCCCATCCCTGCTGGATGTTGCTTGACTGCGTGGAGATCCCGGCGGTATCAGGTGCGCTGGTTTCAGGATCCCATCCAGGATAGTCAGTGAAGGTGAGAAGGTTAAACGCTCTTACAAAAACCCTGACATTTTGCAGGTTTGCGCGACGAACAAGTTCTCTTGGAAGCGTGTAACCAAGACTGACCTCTTTCAACCTGATATAGGAAGCGTCGAAGATCAGCATACTGGAAACTCCATATCCATTGCCATCAAAGAACCGGGGTTGGGGATAATAGGTTTGGTCACCGGGTTGTTGCCAGTGGTCATTGTAAAAGTCAACAGTTTGGTTGTCGAACCATGAGAAACCGTCGGCCTGCCATTGACGGCCATGGTTGTAAATATCATGTCCGTATACAAACTGGAACATCACGCTAAGGTCAAAACCCAGATAGCGGAAAGTATTGGTAAAACCACCCCAGAAGTCAGGGTTGGGGTCGCCAACCACACGGTTAGCAGCTGCTGCCAGACTGGTGGTAGTTTCGTCACCTTCTTCATTCAGGTAGAACAGCGCATCACCGTTTGCAGGATCAACACCGGCATATTCCCTGGTATAGAAAACACCTATTGGATGTCCTTCCATTACACGCCAAATACCGGCTGAAATGATCTGGCCATCCAGGTTGGTCACTTCATTTTGATTAAATGCAATATTGAAGCTGGTATTCCATTTGAAATCACCGTCGAGGTTCACTGTGTTCAGCACAAATTCCCATCCTTTGTTTTCCATGTCACCCACGTTACGGTAAACAGTTGTAAAACCTGTAGTGGCAGGAATCTGCACGTTGAGCAGGAGGTCGGTGGTTTGCTTGACATAATAGTCAATTTCACCAGTGATCCGGTTATTAAGGAAACCGAAGTCGATACCAACATTGAACTGCGTGGTTGTTTCCCACTTCAGGTCGGGGCTGGGAATGCTGCTTGAGACCATACCGGACAGACCTGCGTAGTTGCTGCCCATATAAAGACCACGGGAGGCAAAGTTATCAATCTCCGAATTACCGGTCAAACCCCAGCTTACCCTTGGCTTCAGGAAACTAACCACATGATTGTCTCTGAGAAAGTCTTCGTTGGTAATGATATAACCGGCTGATATTGCGGGGAAGAAACCATAGCGGTTGTCGCGTCCAAACCTTGAGGAACCGTCGATACGACCGCTTAATGACAGCAGATAGGTATCACGGAACTTCAGGTTAGCCCTGCTGAAGAAAGAATTGTAGCGATAACCTGTTCCACTGGAGCTGGCACCGGTAATTTCAGATGCACTGGCAATTCTCTTAAACTGATCGTTGGGGAAACCTCTTGCCGTCATGGAAGCAAAGTCAAAATCTGCCATCTGCAAACTTGTTCCCAACACCATATTCAATTCCATTTCATCCATGAATACCTGCTGATACATGAAATAGTTTTCCAGGTTAAAGACCTTGGCCGTAACTGAACGGTCAAAGGCAAAACCGTCGGGACCACCGTCATTGGTCAATCGACCACGGTATTCAACCTCGCGCTGGTTTAAAATGTCAACACCCGCCTCTGAACGGAAAGTAAGATTGTCGAGGATGTCAAGGTTGGCAAATATGTTACCGAAGTTACGAAATACCTCTGTGTCAAAGTTACTATATTCACGGACCACCAAACCATTCTCATACAGTGTTCTCCTGTTGAGTTCACCGGTTGCCGGGTCAATAATTGGGTTCATGGGCGGCAATGCAATCATTTGCAAAGGTGTTGCAAATGCCCTGTCATTGGCTACCCTGAAATTTCGTGAACGAACCATGCTCATGTTCAGGCCAAAGGATATAATGTCAGTGGCCTTTTGATCAAGGTTCAAACGGGCGTTGACCCTGTCAAAAGAGTTGCCGTTAACAACCGCCATTTGATCCATGAAAGAAAGCGCAGCATAATACTGTGTGGTTGCCGTACCACCTGATGCAGAAAGATCAAACTGCTGTAAGCCGCCTCTGCGCAAAGCTTCATCTTCCCAGTTGACATCAGGTCCGGCATAAACATCACCGGGATTCTCCAGGTCGCGCCATGCATACAAACGCCAGTCGAGGGCATCGTCCCAGCTGTCCCAAATGACGAAGGGCTCATTGGGCCCGCCGGCTACATTGGAATACGCCTGCCTGAACAGGTCAATGTACTGCTGCCGGTTCAGATATCCAACCTTGTTGGATGGCTCGCTGAATCCAATCTGGCTGGAAACATTAAATTGTGTACGGCCTTCCCGCCCGCGTTTTGTGGTAACAATGATAACCCCGTTCGAAGCACGGGATCCGTAAATCGCCGCTGCCGAGGCGTCTTTGAGAACCTCGATCGACTGAATATCGGCAGGGTTGAGGTCAGCCAGTGGGTTGGTGGGCTCATTAGCCCCAGTACCAAGGTTTTGCGATAATACAGGTACACCATCGATCACATAGAGGGGCTGATTGCTCGCTGAAATGGATGACGATCCCCTGATCCTTGTACGTACAGTTTGTCCCAGCTTACCACTACCACCGGAAATGTGCACACCGGCTGTCCGGCCCTGCAATGCACTTTCAAAACTCGGCATGGTTGCTTCTGCCAGATCTTCGGCACGAAGAGAGGCAATGGACCCGGTCAGCTCATACTTCAGCTGAGAACCGTAACCCACAACAACAACCTCACCAAGTAAAGCCACATCCGTAGCCATGGCAACATTGACCACACTACGCCCTTCAACTGCTACTTCACGGGTCTGCATCCCGATAAAGGAAAAGACCAGAACAGCATCCCGCGCAACATTGAGCTCGTAACGGCCATCCACATCGGTAACCGTTCCGATAGTGGTGCCCTGAACCATCACCGTCACACCAGGCAAGCTTTCATCAGTAGCCTGGTCCGTGACAGTTCCGGTTACACGGATCTGTTGCCCAAATAAGAATCCACCCATAAAGAGTAGTATTCCCATGAGAATCAAAATTCGCTTCATGTTTGATTGGTTTTTGGTTAATAAAAAGTGATTTGGCTCGTAATGGAGATTAGCCCCCATTATTTTTGAATCGTAAATATATAGATAAATTATGAAATAATCTTAAAAATATTTATGTTTTTTTTGAAAATGCACTTTCCGGGACCTGGTACAGTTGACTCTAATCTGCACTATTCATAATTTATATTCGGTCAGATGCAAAACGTCAACAACCACCGGTGAAAACACCATGCCGGGTTTATTACTGTTTTCCCCGGCAAATCCTGCTATTGGCACCAGACCATCTCCAATGAAAAAAATCATGTACATTTGCTTTTATAACCCCCATAAAAGTAAAAACTTGGAACATCAAAAAATCATTATGGGCATAGACCCCGGCACAAACAACATGGGCATAGGCATAATCGGGTTTGACCAAAAATCCATAAAGCTTATCGCCATGGATGTTCTCAAACTGGAAAAACTGGGGGGACACGCGCTGAAACTGAAAAAAATCTTCGAAACGGTTTTACGAAACATCGATCACTTTCATCCGGACGAACTGGCGATTGAAAGTCCGTTTTATGGCAAAAATGTGCAGTCGATGCTGAAACTGGGTCGTGCACAGGGGGTTGCCATAGCGGCGGCCCTCCATCGCAGTATCCCGGTATTTGAATATTCTCCCCGAAAGGTAAAACAGTCCATTACCGGCAAGGGTGGAGCATCCAAAGAACAGGTGGCTGCCATGCTTTATCGCATACTCGATATTGACGGCGTACCCGACAACCTTGACATCACAGATGCGCTGGCCGTCGCTTTATGCCATCATTACCAAGGCAAAAGCATGATGGATAACACAAAAAACTACAGTGGATGGGAAGCCTTTATCAAGGATAATCCCGGTAGAATAAACCAGTGAATAAGCCGGATATTAGACAACAGCGTCTGATATACGCTGAGCAATGCTTTGAAATTCATCAGGGCTGAGTTCCAGCTTGGGTTTGCTGAAGTCGATGTCGTATATTCCGTTGATGGGGACCAGGTGAATATGTGCATGAGGCACCTCAAGGCCGATCACGGCCACGCCTACCCGCTCACAGGGCATGGTTTTGCCGATAGCCAAAGCTACTTTCTGCGCAAACAACCACAATCCTGCATATGTTTGCTCATCCAGATCAAAAACATTGTCAACCTCTTTTTTGGGAATAACCAGTGTATGGCCTTTTGCCAATGGCCGGATATCGAGAAAAGCAAGGTACTGCTCGTTTTCTGCGACCTTATGTGAGGGAATTTCTCCCCGTACGATCTTGGAGAATATGGTACTCATGGTTTTGTTTTTTTGAATAACAAAAAGATTTCCGGAAATAACCGGGAAAGAATCAGGCCCTTGAGATGGAGATCACCTGGAAGTTCATGAGGCCTGCCGGCACCTGGATATCGACTTTTTCGCCTGCTTCTTTTCCCAGCAGGCCCTGGGCAATGGGTGAGTTTACAGATATTTTACCCTTTTTGATATCAGCTTCATTTTCAGGAACAAGGGTGTATTCCATGACAGCGTCGTTCTTAAGGTTTTTCAATTTTACCTTAGACAGAATAGATACTTTCTCGTTATTCAGCTGGCTTTCGTCGATCACCCTGGCTTGACTCAGGGTTTCTTCCAGTTTGGAAATACGGAGTTCAAGCATTCCCTGTTCATTCTTGGCTGCATCATATTCTGCATTTTCTGACAGGTCGCCTTTTTCGCGGGCTTCAGCGATCATTTGGGAAATGGCCGGCCGCTCAACCGATTTGAGCTTCTCCAGTTCGTCCTTCAGCTTTTCAAGTCCGTCCTTGGTAAAATATTTCACCTGGTTCATAGTGATGATGTTTTAGATGTAAATGCGCTTACCGGTGCGATGCATGTTGTATCAAAAAATCCGGTAAATCATTTTCTTGAAACAGACCTTCGAAAGGTCTTTTTAATACATTACCCCTGCATTCATAAAAAAAAAACAGGACTTGCCTGAACCTTTCCGGCTAACAAACAAGCCCAACTGTTTGGCATGAATACAGGGGGCTTACAGAAAAAACACCTGAAATTGGAATAAATCCAAAATCAGGCCGTTAGATTGATTTAAATTTTACCCTACAAAGGTAAAAAGTTTTTTTAACAAACAAAAAAAACAGCTATATTTTCTGTCAGTTATATTTTCTGTTTAAGATCTCTGAAAAAATCACTGCATTGCGAAGATCAAATTCAGGGAAGGCGTCATGGTGTGCCATTTGCTCCTCTTCCTCCGCCATGCGCATGGCTTCTTCCCTTTGATGCGATTTGATGAGGTCGTCAATGGTTTCTATTTTCCCTTCGGTTGAAAACTCAAAATCATCAGAAACACCTCTTGCTCCTTCAAATTTTTCAAGTTTGGGGTCCTGATCGGAAGCTTTTTCGATTCGGTCTCCCGGAGAATCCCAGCTGCTTTCAGACCTTTTGGTATCCCAGCGCCTGTCATCCGAACGATCGGCACGCTCTTTTCTTTCTGCCGCTTCATAAACAGGTTCAGCCTTTGGCTTTTTTTCCTGTTTTTTCTTACCCGTACCAAAAAAATCTTCCAGCATCTCCTCCATCGAAACTTCCCCTTCCGTTGCCGGCGACTCCTTCCTGCCGGAAGAGGGCTTTTGGGTAGTGGCCGGATCCGCTTTCTTCGGCTTACGGCGTAAAAAACTCACCAGAAGCCAGATAATAATGAGTATGATATATACAAAATCTTCCATTTGATACGTTTTTCTATTGTTTAGCTTGTAACAAAATTATCAAAATTTATTAACTTTACAGATATCTGATGCATATTTCGGCAGGCAATTCAGTCTGACTCAAAAATCTGAACCCAAATGACAAAAACTTCTCACCATATGTTCCGCTTCAGCATACCAGTAATTTTATTCCTGTTGGCAGCAGTGTTTTTTCATTCTTGTGACAAGGATCGTGAACATCCTGTTCCGCATGTTCACGTAAACATTGATTTAAACATCATCAATTATAATTTGAACAGCCCGGGTTTGTCGCACCAGTTTGCCCAAAATGAGGGAGGGAGAATATTTGGATACAGGGGTATCATCGTGTACCGATTGTCAACCGATGAATTCAGGGCGTTCGACCGGGCGTGTCCATGCAACCCCCATCAGTGTACGGTCAGCATTGACCCTGAAAACCGGGTTACGGCAACAGACGCTTGTTGCGGATCCAGGTTTCTCCTTATAGATGGATCGGTGATGGAAGGCGATGCAGGTTTTCCACTGAAGCCCTACAGAACCTTTTTTAACCCTTCAACAAACCGCTTGCAGATTACCAATTAGGCTGCACTACCCTGAAATATTAATACCGATAGTAATCCGGCTTATAGGGTCCTTCCTTCTTGACCCCGATATACGCAGCTTGTTCTTCGGTAAGATTTGTAAGCCTTACACCGATCTTTTCCAGATGCAGCCTTGCAACCTCTTCATCCAGCTTCTTGGGTAATGTGTACACCCCGAGCTCGTAATCACGTTGCCAGAGATCCATCTGCGCAAGCACCTGATTGGTAAAGCTGTTGCTCATCACAAATGAAGGATGTCCGGTTGCACAACCCAGATTTACCAGACGACCCTCGGCAAGCAGGAAAATCTCATTCCCTCCATGAAATCTGTATTTGTCAACCTGCGGTTTGATGTTGACCTTTTCAACACCCGGAAGTGCATCCAGCTTATCTACTTGTATTTCATTGTCGAAATGGCCGATGTTGCAAACGATCGACTGGTCTTTCATCTTCGACATATGCTCCGCGGTGATTACATCCTTATTACCGGTGGCTGTCACAAAAATATTGCCTTCATCCAGCGCATCTTCAATGGTTTTCACCTCAAAACCCTCCATGGCCGCCTGTAACGCGCAAATGGGGTCAATCTCGGTTACAATCACCCGCGCACCGTAACTCCGCATGCTCTGGGCACATCCCTTGCCAACATCACCATAGCCGGCCACCACAACTACCTTACCGGCAATCATCACATCAGTGGCTCTTTTGATACCATCGGCCAGGGACTCCCTGCATCCGTATAGATTGTCAAATTTTGATTTGGTAACGGAGTCATTCACGTTAATGGCAGGAACAAGCAATTCGCCGGCCTCCATCATCTGGTAGAGGCGGTGTACACCCGTGGTTGTCTCTTCAGAGATCCCTCTCAGTTCTTCAGCCATCCGGTGCCATTTGCCCGGATCATCACTGTGGATCTTGCGCAACAGCTCCAGGATGATAGCTTCTTCCCTGTTACCGGCTTCCCTGTTGAGCAAGGAAGGATCATTTTCAGCCTGGTAACCCTGATGCAACAGCAGGGTGGCATCACCACCGTCATCAACGATCAGGTTAGGTCCTTTTCCCCCCTGAAATGTGAGCGCACGCTCAGTGCACCACCAGTATTCCTCAAGTGTTTCTCCCTTCCAGGCAAAGACAGGAATTCCAGCCTTGACCATCGCCGCAGCAGCATGGTCCTGGGTGGAGAAAATATTGCAACTGGCCCACCTGACATCCGCTCCAAGCATTGCCAGCGTTTCGATCAACACGGCCGTTTGCACCGTCATGTGCAAAGACCCGGTGATACGGGCCCCTGCAAGCGGCTTTGTGTCAGCATACTTCTCACGTATGGCCATCAAACCGGGCATCTCCTTCTCCGCGATCTCAATCTCCCGCCTGCCAAAATCTGCAAGCGACAAATCCCTGATCTTATATTCCAAAGTCTTCTCTGTTATCGTGTTTTCCATTTCTTTTGTAGTTTATATGCTTATTTTTGCAAAGATAATACTTTTGAGGCTATCTGCGGGCCGGGTGAAGCAAAGCGCAAAGCACAGCCACAACCGTAAACAGTTTCTAAAATCAAAAAAAAACAGTTATCAATGGGACTTTTGCTAAAAAAACAGATACCGAATGCCATTTTGGGTATCTGGGAAATTTTAGAATCATCCCAAGAGCTTTTTTCCCTCTCCAACCTCAATGAAAAAGAGCAGGATTTTTACCGGTCATTAAAATCGGACCTGAGAAAAAAACACTGGCTCAGCTATCGCCTGCTCCTGCCCCTGCTGGCTCCCGACCTGCAAAACCGATCTATCGAATACGACGAGTGCGGGAAACCATTTCTCTCCGACAACCGTTACCAGATATCTGTTTCCCACTCAGGTAAATTTGCTGCCCTGATTCTTAGTGACAATAGCTTCGTGGGTATTGACATTGAACTGATGCAGCATAAAATCATGAAGCTCACGAAAAAATTTCTGTCTCCCCAGGAGCTCCAATATGATTTTGGGGCTCAAGAGAAAGAAAGCCTTTATGTGATCTGGTGCGCCAAGGAATCTCTTTATAAAATGCATGGCAAAAGAGATCTGAGCTTTAAACAGCATATCATCATCGACCCGTTTTCTTTTAACGGCCATGGTTCGGTGACAGGCCGCATCCACAAAGAAAAAACAAAAAAAAGTCATCAATTGTTCTACGAAACCCTCAATGACTACATGCTCGTGTTTGGCACCGCCGATTGAGTGCAAAAATCCACAGGGGTTTCGGTATGGGAGTGTGTTTGTACAGCAGGGCTTTCGTGGCAAATTCAATTATTGTCATTAACTTTGGCTTTTATTGGTCTTTTGGTCAAACCATTTTCACTTTTTTCTGTTCAACAAATAACAAAAAGGAAAACAATATTCTAATCACAAAAATTGAAAATAATGAAATACGATCTGATTGTTTTGGGAAGCGGCCCCGGCGGATACGTGGCAGCTATCAGGGCTTCACAGCTTGGCATGAAAGTAGGCGTTGTTGAAAAGGCAGAATTGGGCGGCGTTTGCCTGAACTGGGGTTGTATCCCTACAAAGGCATTGCTGAAAAGCGCACAGGTTTTTGAATACCTGAGTCATGCTGAAGACTACGGTGTTGAGTTGGACAGCAAGCCGAAGGCCAAGCTGACCGATATGGTCAAAAGAAGCAGGGATGTTGCTGCAGGCATGAGTAAAGGGATTCAGTTTCTTTTTAAGAAAAACAAGATTGATCATATTCAGGGCCATGGCATGGTGATGTCGGGGAAAAAAGTGTCTGTTAAGGGTGATGATGGAAAAACCACTGAATACGATGCCGATCATATTCTGATCGCCACAGGTGCAAGGAGCCGGCAGCTGGACAGCCTGCCCCAGGATGGCAAAAAAGTGATCGGTTACCGGGAGGCGATGGTACTTGACAAGCAACCCGAATCCATGGTGGTTGTAGGATCGGGGGCCATCGGCACTGAGTTTGCTTACTTCTACAACGCCATTGGCACGCAGGTAACCCTGGTGGAATTTATGCCCAACATTGTGCCACTGGAAGACGAAGAGGTATCAAAACAGCTGGAACGTACGTTCAAAAAAGCGAAGATAAAAGTAATGACCAGCAGCTCGGTGGAGTCGGTTGACACCGGCGGTAAGAAATGCAAGGTAAAGGTAAAAACAAAAAAGGGGGAAGAAACCATCGAGGCTGATGTGGTGCTTTCTGCCGTTGGAATCAGTCCCAACGTTGAAGGAATCGGTATTGAAGATACCGGTATTGAGCTTGAGAACGGAAAAATCAAGGTAGATCAGTTTTATCGCACCAATGTGGAAGGGGTATATGCCATCGGCGATGTGGTTCCGGGACCTGCACTTGCCCATGTTGCCTCGGCTGAAGGGATTATCTGTGTGGAGAAAATCGCCGGTAAGAATCCTGAACCGCTGGACTATAATAACATTCCGGGATGTACCTACTCATCTCCTGAAGTAGCTTCTGTAGGCTATACCGAAAAAGCAGCTAAAGAAGTCGGTTACGAATTAAAAATCGGGAAATTCCCCTTCTCCGCATCGGGGAAAGCCAGTGCAGCAGGTGCCAAAGACGGCTTTGTGAAGGTGATTTTTGACGCCAAATACGGTGAATTACTTGGGGTTCACATGATCGGGGCCAATGTAACAGAAATGATCGCGGAGGCAGTGGTGGCCCGTAAGCTGGAAACAACCGGTCACGAGATGATCAAAGCCGTTCATCCGCACCCAACCATGTCGGAAGCCATCATGGAAGCTGCCGCCGCCGCCTATGATGAAGTGATTCACATGTAAAGCCGGATTTCCATGCATGATAAAGCATGGATTATGGAAGACCGGGTTTAAGTTGTTAATCAAGATTTTTCAAACACAATGCGTATTACAAAAACACCCTTTAAGGGACTGGTCATCATAGAGCCCTCCATATTTACTGATGAACGCGGATACTTTTTTGAAGCGTGGAACAGGGCTGCATTTGCACAGGCAGGCATCCCTTCAGAGTTTGTTCAGGATAACCAGTCGGGCTCTGTGGCCAATGTGCTCCGCGGGCTTCACTTCCAGGTGCCTCCCCATGCCCAGGGGAAGCTGGTGAGGGTGCTAAAGGGAGCAGTGCTGGATGTGGTGGTGGACCTTCGACGGAATGAACCAACCTATGGCAGGCATTTCAAGATCCGTCTTGATAATGTACGCAATAACATGCTGTATATCCCCGAAGGTTTCGCACATGGATTCCTGACCCTGGAAAACGACACCGTGTTCTTCTACAAATGTACCCATCACTATCATAAAGAATCCGAACGGTCTATCAGATGGAACGATCCGGATCTGAATATCGATTGGGAAACAGATACACCGCTGTTGTCTGCAAAAGATCAGTCAGCAGACATTTTCCGCGAATTTGAAAGCCCTTTCTGAACATTACCAACCACCGAAAAATGAAACTGTGGCAGGTCACACCCATGACCGGCTAACACGCTTAAATGTGGTATTGCATATTTCCGCAAAAAGTTATACATTTGATCAGTCCATAAACCAAAACTCACAGAACATGAAAAAACTATCCGCGTTGCTCATTTTTGCAGTGTTATTTCTTGCTGCCGCCTGCGGCCCGCGTGGCGAAGCAGAACAGGAGCAGGTAACCGACGAACCGGTAATGGAAGAAGCCATTGTTGACCCATTGGAAGAGGCGAAAGAAGATGAAGTAAAGCAGGAACCCGAACTGCAAATACAAAAACCGGCTGAAGAACCCCAGCCCGAACTTCAGTTGCGCGATCCAAAAGAAGAAGAGGAGGAAGAGGAAACAACCCCTTCAAGAAGAAGAGAAGTCAGAGAGCGCTAATATTTTTCCCGTTATTTACCTCAGGCGGCTAATTCCAACCGTTTTTACCAGGCTGAAAGATGTTTTCTTTTTGGCTGTGGTTTGTTTTGCCCTGACATGGAGGTGGGTGGTGAGAGCTGGGAGCTGGGAGCTGAGAGCTGAGAGCTGGGAGCTGGGAGCTGGGAGCTGGGAGATGGGAGCTGAGAGCTGGGAGCTGAGAGATGGGAGACTTTAGGGACTTAAGGGACTTTAGGGACTTAAGAGACTTAAGAGACTTAAGAGACTTAAGAGACTTAAGAGACTTAAGAGATTTTAGGGATTTTAGGGATTTTAGGGATTTTAGGTGAAAATAAATTGTAAAAAGCAGGCATTAATCATTAATAAAA
>SKTQ01000280.1 GCA_007122505.1 Bacteroidales bacterium
GTGGTTAACCCCAATGCCGGCATAGGAAAAGCAGGGAGGGACTGGGGCAAAATTTCCGGCCTCCTGGAAAAGCATGGTTTTGCTTACCAGGCAGTTTTTACTGAACGGCCATTGCACGCCTGTGAACTGGTGCTGGAAAACATGGCAGCAGGGTACAGGAATTTCATCGCCGTTGGTGGCGATGGTACCATAAATGAGGTGGTAAATGGTGTTTTTGGTCAAACAAAATGGCCCACAACCGGGGTCACCGTGGGTATGATTTCGGTTGGCACAGGTAACGACTGGATCAGAACTTATAACATACCTACCAATTATGAGCAGTCAATACTGATCCTGAAACAGGGTGAAACCATGCTTCAGGATGTTGGCATTGTACGGTACTATAATAACAACAGGCAGCACTCCCGTTTTTTTGTTAATGTTGCCGGCCTCGGTTTTGACGGACTGGTGGCAAAAAAAACCAATGCCGACAAAATCCGGGGGAGGGGAAATCCGTTTCTCTACCTGGTAAACCTTATCGGCTCCCTGTTTTCTTATAAGTCTTGTCAAACAACGATGATCATTGACGGCAATGAGTTAACCGACAAGGTTTTCAGTATCGGGGTCGGGATTGGCAAATATAATGGAGGCGGGATGCAACAAACACCCGACGCCAAAACAGACGATGGCCTTTTTGATCTTACAATGATTAAAGACCTGAGCAAATGGTCGGTAATAACCAACGTGCGAAGGCTATACGACGGAACCATCAAAAAACACAAGAGGGTGGAAAGCTTTCTGGGGAAAAACATACGAATCGAATGTGAGTCTCCTTTGCTCCTGGAAGCTGACGGTGAATCCCTCGGACATGCCCCTTTTGCTTTTGAGATCATTCCGAGAAGCCTGAGGGTGGTAATAAACACAAACAAAGGCGATTCAACATGAAACCCATTGAATGATGTTTTCAGCTGAAAAGCCATTGAGTCACATAGTATGTTCATAATCATTCAATCACAATAAAACCGAATAATGAATAAAGGGGAAGACAGATTTAAAAAGATCATCGCGCATTGCAAAGAATATGGGTTCATATTTCCATCCAGCGAAATCTATGACGGCTTAAGTGCCGTATATGATTATGGTCAAAACGGTGCTGAGCTGAAAAACAACATCAAAGATTACTGGTGGAAGTCGATGGTTCAGTATCATGACAACATAGTTGGGCTGGATTCTGCCATTTTTATGCATCCGACTGTATGGAAAGCCAGCGGACACGTTGATGCCTTTAATGATCCGCTCATCGACAATAAGGACTCCAAAAAAAGATACCGTGCCGATGTACTGATTGAAGACCATATTGCCAAACTGGAAGAAAAAATCAATAAGGAGGTGCAAAAAGCAGCAAAACGTTTTGGTGATACATTTGATGAGAAAATGTTCCGGGAAACCAATCCCCGTGTGCAGGCAAATCTTCAAAAAATCCTTGACATCAATGCCCGCTTTGTGCCAGCCATGGAAAATGGCCATCTGGATGACCTGAAAGCACTGATTGATGAGTTGGAAATAAGCTGTCCGGTGTCGGGTTCGCGAAACTGGACGGATGTGCGTCAGTTTAACCTGATGTTCAGCAGCCAGATGGGCTCGGCCAGCGACGGGGCTTCTTTGGTATATCTCAGGCCCGAGACAGCCCAGGGAATATTTGTCAACTACCTGAATGTGCAAAAAACAGGACGGAAAAAGTTGCCCTTTGGAATCGCGCAAATTGGGAAGGCTTTCCGCAACGAGATTGTTGCACGTCAGTTTATTTTTCGGATGCGGGAGTTTGAGCAGATGGAAATGCAGTATTTTATTAAACCCGGCCTGGAAAAAGAATGGTTTGAATACTGGAAGGAAGAGAGGATGCGCTGGCACCTGGCTTTAGGCATTCCGGGGGAAATGTTTCGCATACACGACCACGACAAGCTGGCGCATTATGCCAATGCCGCCGTGGACATCGAATTCGAGTTTCCGTTTGGGTTCAAAGAGATCGAAGGCATCCACTCTCGTACAGATTTTGACTTGGGGGCACACCAGAAGTTCAGCGGTAAAAAGCTTCAGTATTTTGACCCTGATTCCAACGAAAGTTATACCCCCTATGTGGTGGAAACATCCATCGGACTCGACCGGATGTTCCTGGCGGTTGTCAGCTTCGCTTTCACGGAAGAAAAGCTGGAAGACGGTTCTGAGCGGGTGGTCATGAACATTCCCCCTGCCCTGGCACCTGTAAAGATCGCTGTTTTGCCACTAGTGAAAAAAGACGGCTTGCCTGAGAAAGGCAGGGAACTGTTTGATCGTCTGAAATATGAGTTTATGTGCCAGTATGAAGACAAAGATGCTATCGGCCGTCGATACCGCAGGCAAGACGCTATCGGGACGCCTTATTGCATCACCGTAGATCACCAAACCCTGGAAGACAACACTGTGACCATCAGGGAAAGGGATAGTATGCTGCAGGAGCGCATTCCTGCAGAAAATGTATCAAAGGTGGTTTCATCAAGAATTTCTTTAAGACCAGCTTAGCTTCATTACTGCCAATTATTGAATGTGTTCTGAAATATGCCGGTGCATGTTCAGGGCTTGGATTTACATTCGTATACGTATTGCCGAAGCTTTGGGGCTCAACAGGCTCGCATTGTTCAAACAAGAATGAATATTTCCTGTTTATCTTGTATAATTCCTTAAGCTGTTGTAAGTTTGAAGCAGGAAAATGCTGTCATGATGACATTGAAAGAGATAAAAGCCCCCGTTGAGGAGCATGTAAAGGTATTTGAATCCCGTTTCAGGGATTCTATGAAAAGCAAAGTGCCTCTTCTCGACAAGATCACGCGCTACATAGTAAGGAGAAAGGGCAAACAGATACGCCCGCTGTATGTATTTTTCGCAGCGGGTTTGTTTGGAGAAATCTCCGAACGGACATACCGTGCCGCTTCGTTGATTGAACTCTTGCATACGGCCACCCTGATCCATGACGACGTGGTGGATGATTCCAACGAGCGCCGGGGGTTCTTTTCGCTTAATGCCTTGTGGAAAAACAAAATATCCGTACTTGTAGGGGACTATCTTCTCTCAAGGGGATTATTGTTATCGCTTGATTATGATGATTTTGATTTATTGAAGATTGTGACAACGTCGGTAAAAGAGATGAGCGAAGGTGAGCTGATGCAGATTGAAAAAGCACGCAGTCTGGATGTTGATGAAGACGTATATTTTGAGATCATCAGGAAAAAAACAGCCTCACTCATTGCATCTTGTATGGCTTGTGGCGCTGCCTCTGCAGGTGCATCCCCGGAAGATGTTTTGCGCATGCACCTGATTGGTGAAAAAGCAGGGATTGCCTTTCAGATCAAAGACGACATACTTGACTTTGAAACAGGCACGGCCAAGGGAAAACCATCGGGCACTGATATCAAAGAACAAAAACTGACTCTCCCGCTAATCTATTTGATCAAACATTCTTCCTATAAAGAAAGGAGAAAAATCATCAATATCGTCAAAAATCACAATCAGGATCCCGTAAAGGTCAACGAATTAATGGAACTGGTTAATGAAAAGGGTGGCATAGCTTACGCGAGGGATTTTATGAATCTTTATAAGGATCAGGCCCTGGAGTTGCTGCATACTATGCCGGATGTCCCGGCAAGGCAATCGCTGAAACAGCTGATTGATTTTACAGTGAACAGAGAGTTATAA
>SKTQ01000194.1 GCA_007122505.1 Bacteroidales bacterium
GTAAATACCTTTAATATCAACCAATATGCCTGTGTCATTATTGCCCATGAGTTTTTTGAAATCCTCTTCAGTGTATGAAAGATATGCATCGTGGCTTACAGCCACCACAACCGCATCATAGTGACCTGGTTTAACCTCTGTCAGTTCCAGGCCATATTCAGCCCTTACTTCATGGCTGTCGGCATAGGGGTCGCTGACATCCACCCTGACACCATAGCTTATGAGTTCACTGATCAGGTCATATACCCTTGAGTTTCGGATATCGCTGACATTCTCCTTGAAAGTGATCCCCATCACCAGCACCTTGGTTTGTAGCACGTTCTTGCCTGCTGCGATCAGCCTTTTTACCAGTTGTTTGGCGGCATAGAAGCCCATGGAATCGTTTACAAACCTTCCTGAGTTGATCACTTGAGGATGGTATCTGTACTCTTTCGCCTTATAAACCAAATAGTAAGGATCAACACCGATACAATGGCCGCCTACAAGTCCGGGATAAAACTTTAAAAAGTTCCATTTGGTGCCGGCTGCTTTCAGAACATCGTAGGTGTTGATATTCATTCGATTAAAGATGATGGACAATTCATTCATAAGGGCGATGTTGACATCCCTCTGGGTGTTTTCGATGATTTTTGCAGCCTCAGCCACCTTAATGGTTGGCGCCAGGTGAACGCCCGCTTCAACAACCAGGGAGTAAACATTGGCGATATTGTCAAGGGCTTCATCATCATTGCCCGATACCACTTTTGTAACCGTGGTAAGTGTATTTACCTTGTCGCCGGGATTGATACGCTCCGGCGAAAAGCCGACTTTAAAGTCCTGCCCCAGCTTTAGCCCCGACTCTTGTTCAAGTATGGGCACACAATCCTCTTCGGTGCAACCGGGATAAACGGTAGATTCAAAAAGCACGTAGTCTCCTTTTTTCAGAATCTTTCCCACTGTTTTTGTGGCAGCGAACAAGGGTCTTAGATCGGGTAGGTTATGGTCGTCAATGGGTGTCGGTACCCCGATGATGTGAAAGGATGCTTTTCGAAGGTCTTCCGGGTCGCTTGTAAAGTGGATGTCGCAGCCTTCAAATGCGCCGGGTAAAAGCTCCTTACTCGGATCAATGCCTTTTCGCATCATTGCCACTCGCTCACTGTTAATATCAAAGCCCGTAACTTTGATCTTTCTGGCGAATTCCAGGGCAATTGGCAGGCCCACATACCCAAGGCCTATCACGGATAATCCGGTTTCTTTGTTCAGTAATCTTTGGTAAATGTTGTGCATGTTTCCTTGTTTTTGATGCGAAAGGGTAGGGGAGTATGATGCAATATAATCAATGGCTGTATTTATTGTATCATCATACCATTAATCCATTTTTGAGACTCTTCCGTTTGTGAGCCGGTATTTTTGTTTGCTTTCCGGACAGGTGGCAACTCCTTCAGTGTTGAAATGCAGCCTGTGTCCGTATTCACTCATCCATCCCTTGTGTTTGGCGGGGTTTCCGGCAACGAGTTCATATGGCAGCACATTGCGTATCACCACGGCTCCTGCGCCAATAAAGGCAAAAGCGCCGATTTCAATCCCGCAAACCACTGTTGCATTGGCACCAATCGTAGCCCCTTTCCTTACGAGGGTTTCCACGTATTGATTCTTGCGTACCACGGCACTGCGCGGGTTCACAATATTGGTAAATACCATGGAAGGCCCGAGGAACACATCGTCTTCGCAAATCACCCCGGTATAAATCGAAACGTTATTCTGTACCTTCACGTTGTTTCCAAGCTTCACGTCTGTTGCCACCATCACGTTTTGTCCGAAGCTGCAACCTTCTCCGATCTCGCAACCCTTCATGATATGGGAGAAGTGCCATATCCTTGTGCCTTTCCCTATTTTGCAGCCCGGTTCTATAACCGCTGTTTCATGGGCAAAATAATCATGGTTTTCCATAAATACTTATTCTTTTAATCACTTGATGTTTATCGCCTAAGGATGACTTGTTGAGCGCGATTGGTTACCAACCCTTTTCTTATCCAAAATAGGACAACACACTGCTTGTAATATACTGAAGCTGTTCTTCGTCCAGTTCGGTATGCATGGGAAGGGAAATCACCCTTTCACTCAGGTCTTCCGTTACCGGGAAATCGCCCGCTTTATACCTGGCATCCATATAGGCTTTTTGCAGATGCATCGGTACCGGGTAGTACACCATGGCGGGTATGTCCTTTGCCATGAGATACTCCTGGAGGCCAAAACGGTCAACTCCGTCCACTTTCAGGGTGTACTGGTGAAATACATGTGTGGAATAGGGTGCCCTTGCGGGAATAGTCAATCCCGGATGGTTTTTGAATGCATTGTCATAGAAATCGGCGGCTCTGTTACGGGCGGCTGTGTAGGTACCCAGGTGACGGAGTTTGATGCGCAAGATTGCGGCCTGAATGCTGTCAAGGCGCGAATTGACACCAACAGAATCATGGTAGTACCTGACCTCCATCCCATGGTTGACAATAACCCTGAGCTTTTGGGCCAGGTGGTCATCGTTGGTAAACACCGCACCACCATCTCCATAGCAACCCAGATTCTTCGACGGGAAAAAGGAGGTGCAACCGATATGGCCCAACGCACCCGTTTTTCTCCTGCTGCCATCAGCAAAAATATACTCGGAACCTATGGCCTGGGCATTGTCTTCAATAATAAACAGACCATGTTCTTCTGCCATTTCCAGCAGAGGTTCCATGTGGGCGCTTTGGCCAAACAGGTGAACGGGAACGATGGCTTTGGTTTTGGGAGTGATGGCCTTTTTGACAGCCTCCGGATCAATGTTGAAGTTTTCAGGGTCAACATCCACAAGAACCGGTGTGAGCCCCAGCAAAGCGATCACCTCAACCGTTGCCACAAATGTAAAAGAGGTTGTGATCACTTCATCACCGGGTTGCAGTCCAAGTGCCATCATGCTCACCTGCAGGGCATCCGTGCCATTGGCACATGGGATCACGTGCTTTACATCCAGGTAAGCCTCCAGTTCCTGCTGAAAAGCTTTTACTTCCGGTCCGTTAATATATTGCGTGGAACCAATGACTTGTAAAACCGCTTCATCAACCTCTTGCCGGATGTGTGCATACTGGCGCTTAAGGTCAACCATCTGAATTTTCTCCATGGAATTGTTTGTTAATATGATTTGTAAAGGCTTTATTGAGGCACAAAGATAAAAATTATTCTGCCTGAGGCCGGTTGCAGGCGGATTATTTGCCGCCCATGCCTCAAGGATAATGGCAAAGATCGTTTTTTTTCAATGCCTGTTCGTTATCTGGTTTTCGCTCCTTATCTTTGCTTTTTGCAAAACGACCTTCATGATGGGCTATTTGTATCGGTTTGGAATCGGGTTGTATATGCTTTTCATACGCATTGCTGCACTGTTTTCTGCAAAAGCAGGAATGTGGATAAAGGGAAGGAAAAACTGGCGGCAAAAAATGGCAGATGCTGCAAATGGTGATGCCACCAGCGGGAAAAATATTCGAACCATCTGGTTTCATTGTGCATCGCTGGGTGAGTTTGAACAAGGCCGCCCTGTGCTGGAAACCTTCAGTGAAAGGAACCCTGGCTGGCGCATACTGTTAACTTTTTTCTCCCCGAGCGGCTACGAACACCGTAAACATTACAAGCACGCACACCATGTGTTCTACTTGCCTATGGACAGCCTTTCCAATGTGCGGCAGTTCCTCGACATCTGGAATCCCGAAATTGCCGTATTTGTAAAATATGAGTTTTGGTTCAATTATCTGCGTGAGCTGGCAGCCCGCAGGGTGAAATTATTTGTTGTTTCAGCGGTGTTTCGTAAAAACCAGCACTTTTTCAGGTTTTATGGGGCCTGGTTCAGGAAACAGCTCCGGCATGTCACCCGTTTTTTTGTGCAGGATGCGGCTTCTCTGAAGTTGCTTGCCGGGTATGGTATCACAAACGTGAAAGTGAGCGGCGACACCCGCTTTGACCGGGTATATGCCCTTGCGCAGGAGGAACATTCAATCCCCGCTGTGGAGGCCTTCGTTCGGGGACATCAAATACTTGTGGCAGGCAGTACATGGCCGAAGGATGAACGCCTGCTCAAAGGTTTGTTAAACAGCATGACGCAAAACCTCAGACTGATCATTGCACCCCACGAGGTATCGGAGGATAAAATAAAGCGGCTGATGGAACAAATCGGAACATCTGCTTGTCGCTACAGTTCATACAGCGAAACAGACCATAATGACTGCAGGGTGCTGATCATTGATGGTATCGGACTTCTGTCAAGGCTGTATCGTTACGGGGATATTGCCTACATCGGTGGTGGCTTTGGTGAGGGTATTCACAATATACTGGAAGCGGCAACCTATGGAATTCCGGTTATTTTCGGACCGAATCACGGCAAATTTGTGGAGGCGCGCGAGCTGATCTCCGAAGGAGGTGCCTTTTGCATTCAGGATCAGCAGGAACTGAATAACTTGTTCTTGAAACTAATGAATGATGAATCCCTGCGAAAAAAGGCCGGATCTGTTTGCAAAACCTATGTGAAAAAAAAACAGGGAGCGGTGAAGATGATCATGCATGATATTGAGGAAGCAGTCATTGAGAAACATTGACCTTTACTCAATAAAAAACTATTTCAATATCAACATCAATAATTTTAGTATATTGCAAATTATGGAATACAAAAACACAAACCGTTATCAGATTATGAGCTTTCTCGTTAAAGTACTGGTATCCACCTTTGCGGTGGTGATTACCTCTTATTTGCTGGGTGGCGTAACAGTTGAAGACTTTATCACCGCTATTGTGGTGGCATTTGTATTGGCTGTTCTCAATGCTTTGCTGAAACCCATTCTGGTTGTGTTAACCATACCGGTTACGGTGATGAGCTTTGGTCTTTTCCTATTGGTGATCAATGCGTTTATTATCCAGCTCACCAGCGTAATTGTTCGTGGTTTCCACGTGGAAAACTTCTGGTGGGCACTGCTTTTCGGGGTAATCCTTTCTCTCGTAACGTGGTTCCTGGAACTTCCTGCCAGGTCACAGGACAGGCGTCGTGGTAACCGTGATTACCATTAAAAGGGCAACCAGCCAGACTTCCGGAGAAAGTTATATTGGAAGATGTTGAGGAGTGCGGGCTTAATCCTGCCGGAGCATATCCTCGAACATGCTTTTGAATTTCTGCACTTTCGGCATAATCACCATTTGACAGTAGGCCTGGTTGGGATTTTTCTCAAAATAATTTTGATGATAATCTTCTGCACGGTAAAAAACGTCTAATGGTGTTATTTCGGTTACGATGGGATTATCCCAGATATTTTCTTCGTCAAGGCGCGCTTTTACCATTTCGGCAGTTTCTTTTTGCTGCTGATCATGATAAAAGATGGCCGATCTGTATTGGGTTCCTACATCGGCACCCTGGCGATTCAGGGTGGTTGGGTCATGCACGCGGAAAAATATCTCCAGCAACGAAAGGTATGATACAACCGACGGGTCAAACCGCACCTGCACAACTTCTGCATGTCCTGTGGTACCGGTAGTTACCTGCTCATAGCTTGGATTGGGTACATGTCCGCCTGTATATCCTGATGTGGCCGAAAAAACACCGTTTACCCTGGTAAAAATTGCTTCAATACACCAAAAACAGCCGCCACCAAAGGTAGCCAGCGAATAGTCCCCGGTAACTTCCTTTTCCTTGTTTGTCATCATATCATTGATATTGTTTAGGTTTTTATCTCCGGCCGGTGTGCTGCAGGCTGTTGCTGCAACAAAAACCAGCAATAATCCCATTGTTTTCATATTATGCATTTATCTAAATAAACAAATATAGCTATGAGAATGTTCGCGATGACTGTTCTTGCTGCTGCCATTGTCAGATCATCCGGTGCACAAGAATCCGGTGGTCGTCTGTGGATAGTTTGTGAACCATGCCGCTGACTTTGTTCAATGCCATCACCTCCAGCAGTTCGTTTTGCCTGGTTTCATTCATCTGAATCCCGGTTTCTTTCAGTGAAACAGGACATCCAATCTGACGAAAGAAGGTTTTGAATGCCCCGATGGTGTCTTCAGGGGTTTGGAGCCCGAAGACTTCTTTCCCAAGCGCACTGATTCTGCCCGGAATTCGTTGCGTTTGCAACGCCATCCATGCGGGAAAGGCGATGGACAAAGATGCACCATGCGGAATGTCCCATAACACGCTCAGGCAATGACCAATACCATGTACACCCCAGTCGCCGGTCTTTTTCCCCTGCGCTGTAAGACCGTTAAGCGCCATGGTTGCCGCGTACATAATTTTCGCACGCAACTCATAGTCTGTTAGGTTTTCCATGAGTTTGGGACCGTAATCCATTGCTTCCCTGATGATGGAGATGATGAAACGGTCGGTGAGGGTTGAATCACCTTCTCCAAACCAACCCTCCAGTGCGTGTGCGATCAGGTCGGCAATGCCATAGGCTGTGTAGTTGGCGGGCACGCTGATGGTGAATGCGGGATCGAGAAAACTTGCCCCTGGAAACATCAGGGGGTGGCCAAAGCCGATCTTCTTTTTCTCGGCATTGTGTTGTATAACAGCGAAGGGATTCATCTCTGAACCGGTGGCGGCGAGGGTAAGTACACCCAGGATGGGCAGGGCCTTTTTCGGCTTTGTCTTGCCGGTGGCAAAATCCCAGCACGAATGTGTAACAGGAATACTGATGGCAATAAACTTGGCACTGTCAAGCACACTGCCACCGCCAACGGCGATCACCATATCCACATTTTCGTTGCGACCAAGAGAAGCTGCAGCATCCACATCTTCCACAACAGGATTCGGCCGTATGCCCGAATACTCAACTATTTCAATATTTTCAGCCTGCAAACTGCTTACCACTTCCTGATAAGAGCCGTTCTCCTTCACAGAACCTTTGCCATACACAAGCAAAGCTTTTTTCCCAATGCCGGACGCCGTTTTACCGATTTTCCCGGTGACTCCCTTTCCAAAATATAACTTTACCGGATTATAGATCACAAAATTTTCCATCATAAAAATGATTATTTAGAAGCAGAATGTGTGATTAATAAAATGATCTTTGAGTATTTAACCGACAGGCTCAATAATTGTTTACATCTATATGGGGTTGACTGCCATCCATCAAAAGATTAAATATTTTTTAAGAATTATGGTGGGATGCTTTCTGTTTATCATACGTGCCTGACAGCCTGCCATTGTTGCGGGTTTACCTGCTGTTGCAAGCATGCCGGCAAAGCCTCCGGGTTATGCAAATTTACAAAAGAGGATGTCTTTATACGGCGATTTTTTTATAACTTTACCCGTTTTTTTTGGCAAAAAGGTCATCGGATAATCTATTTTTCAAAGCCGGCCCACAAATAAGCCATTCATGAATAAAATCTGAAATTTCAAACAATAAGAAACATACATTAACATGAAAAAATTAAAAGGAACTATTGGTATTTTGACAGGTGGTGGTGACGTGCCGGGTTTGAATCCGGCCATTCGGGCCATCACGATTCGGGCTCTGCGCGAAGGTTACCGGGTGATTGGTCTTCGCAGAGGATGGGCCGGATTGATGGAAGTTATCCGTGACAAGAAGGCAGATAACAGCAAAAATTATATTGATCTTACAGAGGATCTCGTTAATAAAGCAGGCCGCACCGGTGGGACATTCCTGCACACTTCACGTACCCGACCCAGCCACGTACCGGCCAAGCATGTACCCGCGCACCTGGCCGACAAATACAAGGAAGAAACCAATGATTTGACACCGGAGGTATTGAAAAACCTGGATTTTCTCGGAATTGACTTCCTGATCCCCATCGGTGGTGACGACACTTTGAGCTACGCTGTGCGCATGTACCAGGAAGGAATGAAAGTGGTGGCTATTCCAAAAACCATGGATAATGATGTGCCGGGAACGGACTATTGTATCGGTTTCAGCACCTGTGTTACACGTACCATTCATTTGGCCAACCTTTTACGTACTTCTGCCGGTTCGCATGAGCGCATACTGGTAATGGAAGTGTTTGGCCGTTATGCGGGCTTTACGGCTCTGCTGCCTACCATGGCAGGAGCCGCAAACCGTTGTGTGATACCAGAGTACAAGTTCGACATTGAACACCTAACCGAACTCCTGGTGGAAGACAGGGCAAAAAATCCCAGCAACTATTCTGTGGTTCTTGTTTCAGAAGGGGCCAGCTTTGAGGGTGTGGATATGATGTTCCAAAGCGCTGAAAAAGACATGTACGGACACGCAAAGCTGGGAGGTATCGGAGATGCGGTATCGGCGCGGATCAAGGAGCTCAGTCCCAAATTCAATAAAGGACAAAGGGTGGAAACCATTAATCAGTACCTGGGATACCTCGTTCGGTCAGGCGACCCCGATGCCATCGACAGTATCGTGCCCATGGCATACGGTAACCTTGCCCTCGATCTCTTGCTGAAAGGAATACACGGACGGCTGGTGATCCTGAAAAACGGCCGCTACGACAATATCCCGGTGGATATTGTGACCAGCACCAACAAGCTGATCGACATTCAGAAACATTACAACACCAAACGATTGCGTCCGGTCTATGAGTCATTTATCGATAAACCCCTGTTTCTGATTTAATGCATAGAATGGCTTTGGCCATTTTGAAAATAAAAAAAGAGGATGCTACCTGAACAGGGGCATCCTCTTTTTGTGTGTCAGGCAAAATGAATGCTAACGCATCAGTTCCTGTACTCTTTGCTGAAGTTCAGGGTTTTGCTGAAACTCCATCATGATTTCTTCAAATTTTTTCATTTCAAGGCCTGAGTCTTCAACAGCCTTCACCAGTAAGCTCTCCTGCTCAACCTGGATCTCTTCAATGATTGCAATTACGGTAACATATGCCTCAGCCTCTTCTTCGGTCATATCAACATCCTCCAGTGGCACCTGCTGAGCTTGCATATTGATTTCATTGAAGCGCTGAACTGTGAGGTCATGCTCTTCAATTTCTGCAATCATTTGCTGCTGGCCCATTTGACTGATTTGCATCAGGTTCACATAGGCATTTGCGAAACTCATCAATTCTTCATCGCTGAAGCCCCCCGGGTTCGCCTTGACGGGCAAGGCAAACAGAAACAATAATGCCATGGTTAAGGCTGCAACGATTTGATTTTTTTTGTTAAAATACATAAGTTTTTTTTTGGTTGTAAAAAAATTAGGGTTTAGCGGGTTGAATGGCAAAACTACAAAACTCCGTGGAGGGCACAAAGGATAAGCAGGTTTTTAACATACGTTATGAAGTGAAAAAGCTTCTGTAAAATTCGTATTTTTGTTCATGATAGGAGTTTTGCAGTTGTCTGACAAAAGCTGATATTTTATACCAAAAGAAGAGGTAAGCCGTAGCTAAATCCGCATCAAAAATCGTTGAAACACCCTTGATGAAGCAATACTACGGGATCAAGGCCAAGCATCCGGACGCGTTGTTGCTGTTCAGGGTGGGTGATTTTTACGAGACTTTTGGTGAGGATGCCATCAAAACGGCAGAAATCCTGGGTATTGTACTCACCCGCAGGGCTAACGGAGCGGCTTCTTTTGTGGAGCTTGCAGGCTTTCCTTATCATGCGCTGGATACCTATCTGCCCAAACTGGTGCGGGCCGGACAGCGGGTGGCAATATGTGAACAGTTGGAGGATCCCAAGCAGGCCAAAAAAATTGTCAAAAGGGGAGTTACTGAGCTGGTAACACCCGGTATCGCTTTCAGTGATAAGGTACTGGATCACAAAGAAAACAATTTTTTGGCCGCTCTTCATTTCGCAGGCACCCATACCGGAGTCGCCTTCCTGGATGTTTCCACCGGTGAATTTCTGGCCGACCAGGGACATCCGGAATACATCGACAAATTATTGCAAAGCTTCCGTCCGAGCGAAGTGGTTGTCCAGAAAAAACATCTTAAGCAACTGCAGGAGGCATTTCCGGGGAAATATCATACCAGTGCGCTCGACGATTGGGTATATACCCGTGATTTTGCCGATGACCTCCTGCTGAAACATTTTGGCACGGTATCCTATAAAGGTTTTGGTATAGAGGAGCTTAACGAAGGGATTATTGCGGCCGGTGCGGTGATGCAATACCTGCAGGACACCCGGCATGATAAACTAAGCCATATCAATAAGATATCCAGAATTGATGAAACACAATATGTATGGCTCGACAAATTTACCATCCGCAACCTGGAAATCCTGCATTCCATTAATGAAGATGCAACCACGCTTAAAGATGTCCTCGACCATACCATTTCTCCCATGGGGAGCCGGCTCCTCAGGCGCTGGATTATTCTGCCTCTTAAAGACAGATCGCGCATCAATGAGCGATACGATGTGGTGGAATACTTTTTGAATCATCCGGAGCAGTCAGAAAAGCTGCGAGGCTTTCTCAAACAAATGGGAGATGTGGAACGCCTGATATCGAAGGTGGCGGTAGGAAAGGTCAGTCCGCGCGAGTTGAAACAGATCGAAAGGGCACTGGATGCCATCGGACCGGTTAGAGACCTTTGCATGGAGAGCAAATGTAGTCCTTTGAAACAAATGGCCGACCAGTTGAACCCCTGTCAGTTGATCCGCGAACGGATCGCCCGCGAAATAAAAGAAGATCCCCCGGCACTCATCAACAAAGGCAATGTGATAGCAGCAGGTGTTTCGGACGACCTGGACGAATTGCGCAATATAGCCTTCTCCGGGAAAGATTACCTCGCCGCCTTGCGCAAAAGGGAAATTGAAAGAACCGGCATTCCCAGCATAAAAATATCGTTTAACCAGGTTTTCGGTTATTATCTTGAAGTCACCAATACCCACAAAGACAAGGTTCCTGACGACTGGCAGCGAAAGCAAACGCTCACCAACGCCGAGCGCTACATAACCCCTGAACTTAAGGAATATGAAGAACAGATCCTGACTGCGGAAGAAAAGATCATTGGCATCGAAGAGCGTTTGTTCCTGGAGCTGGTGGCATCGGTGGCCGAATATGTGGAACCGATCCAGGTGAATGCCAATGTGCTGGCCCGCATCGACTGCCTGCTTTGTTTTTCCACCATCACAACCCAATACCGGTACACACGTCCGGTGATCAACGAAACCTTCACCCTGGATATCAAAGGTGGGCGCCACCCTGTGATTGAACAACAACTGCCACCCGGTGAGGAGTATGTTGCCAATGATGTTTTTCTTGATAATGAAAATCAGCAGATCATCATCATCACAGGACCGAATATGTCGGGTAAAAGTGCATTGCTGCGGCAAACCGGACTGATCGTTCTGATGGCACAGATGGGGTGTTTCGTTCCGGCGGAGCAGGCTTCCATCGGTGTTGTGGATAAGATCTTTACCCGGGTAGGGGCATCCGATAATATTTCATCCGGAGAATCAACCTTTATGGTTGAGATGAATGAAACGGCAAGCATCCTCAACAACATCTCCGACCGGAGTCTTATACTGCTCGATGAAATTGGCCGGGGTACCAGCACCTACGATGGAATCAGCATTGCCTGGGCCATTGCCGAATTTCTGCATGAACATCCGCTTTTCAAAGCAAAAACACTCTTTGCAACCCATTATCATGAACTCAATGAAATGGCCGGGTCCTTCATCAGGATAAAGAACTACAATGTTTCTGTAAAGGAGGTGCGCAATAATGTGATCTTTTTGAGAAAACTGGTTCCCGGCGGAACGGAGCATTCGTTCGGCATCCATGTTGCACGCATGGCCGGAATGCCGGTGAGCGTTATTGAACGGGCAAAAACCATCCTGGCACAGCTGGAAAAAACCCATAGCCACGATGAGTTAACCGGGAAAAGCGGTTCGGGCCGGAAAAAACAGCGAAAAGATGATTACCAGCTCAGCTTTTTTCAGCTGGACGACCCATTGCTTGAGCAAATCAAAGAGGATATCCTCAACACGAATATCGATACACTTACTCCTGTTGAGGCTTTGATGAAACTCAATGAAATCAAACGATTACTTGGAAAGTAAGTCTTTTCTTACCGGAGAAAAGCTATTGTCCGGCAGGAGACAGAGATCCCGGATCGGGCAAAGAATCACTAATTGCGATAGCCCATGCGCTGCAATACGTCGTCGCTTAAATCATAACGGACATCCGTATAGATCATGGCAGCTCCGCCTGCCTTATCAAATATGACGGCATAATTGCCCCTGGTAGCAATTTGTTCGACCGCTTCAAATACCCTGTCCTGGATTGGCTGGATGAGCTCCTGCCTTTTGGCAAACAAGTCACCATCGCGTCCGAAACGTCTCATTTGAAGCTCTTTGGCTGCCCGTTCCTTCTGAATGATCTCTTCTTCCCGCTGGCGCCTCATATCTTCAGGAAGCAGTGGTGCTTCAGCCTGATATTCACGATAGAGCCTGTCCACTTCAGAAAACAAATTCTCGATTTCCATCTGCCACTGAATGGAGAGTTCTTCAACTTCCCTCTCAGCCGCCTGGAACTCCGGAATATTGTCAAGGATGTACTCAGTATCAATGTATGCAAAACGCTGACCCCATGCCGACAGGGCCATCACCGTTATCACCGTAAACAGAATCAGTTGTTTTTTCATGCGTTTGGTATTTTGTCAAAATGTGTGAAATGTCAAAAGGTCGAAATGTGTGAAATGTGTGAAATGTCGAAATGTCAAAACGTCCAAATGTCAAATGTATGATAAAGTATTTCTTTGCGCTTTTTGCGTGATTAACTTTTGCGGCCTTTGCGAGGAATAAAATGTTTCACCCACTCTCTCTTTCCAAAACAAAAGATTAATCAATAGTTTGCCCGATAGAGAAGTGGAACTGACCACCGCCTGCTCCGGGCAATCCGGGTACATCATCAAAGCCATATCCCCAGTCGATTCCCAGCAGGCCGAACATGGGCAGAAATACCCTTGCCCCAACCCCGGCTGAGCGTTTAAAACTGAATGGGTTAAAGGACTGAATGTTGGAATAGGAGTTCCCGCCCTCCATAAATGCCAGCAAATAGATTGTTGCCATTGGGTTTAGGGATACCGGGTATCTCAACTCCATGGTGTATTTGTTGTAAGAGGTTGCTCCCACAAATTCGCCCTGTGCGTTTCTGGGGGTAAGTGCATAATTGGTATATCCCCTGAGGGCAATGATTTCGCGGCCGTCGATTTCCCAGCCCGACAGTCCGTCGCCACCGAGGTAAAACCGTTCAAATGGGGGATA